>NZ_JAENDM010000023.1:0-76812 GCF_019375075.1 Escherichia sp. XD33 | reverse complement strand
TGCCGTTACGCACCACCCCGTCAGTAGCTGAACAGGAGGGACAGCTGATAGAAACAGAAGCCACTGGAGCACCTCAAAAACACCATCATACACTAAATCAGTAAGTTGGCAGCATCACCCAAACGCAGTATCGATACTATTTCGCAGGGCATAGAAGCGCGTGTGCGCATTTGTATTAATCAGCTGCTTTATACGCCCAAACACACCGCACGCTTGTTACAGGTGCTGAAAAAGCAGTTTCCTACCTGCCAGATTACCGTCACCACCGAAGTGTATAACGGCGTCTGGGATGCGATTATTAATAATCAGGCCAATATCGCCATCGGCGCACCCGATACACTACTGGACGGCGGCGGTATTGATTACACTGAAATTGGCGCGATTCGCTGGGCTTTTGCTATCGCCCCGGATCACCCGTTAGCCTTTGTGCCGGAACCCATCGCCGAAAGCCAACTGCGTCTCTACCCTAATATTATGGTGGAGGACACCGCGCATACGATTAATAAAAAAGTGGGCTGGTTGCTGCACGGGCAGGAGTCAATTCTGGTGCCAGATTTCAACACCAAATGTCAGTGCCAGATTTTAGGTGAAGGAATTGGTTTTTTGCCGGATTACATGGTCCGTGAGGCGATGACGCAATCCCTGCTGGTTACCCGACAAATCCATAATCCGCGCCAGGATTCGCGCATGTTACTGGCGACTCAGCATTCTGCTACGGGTCAGGTGACGCAGTGGATTAAAAAACAATTTGCGCCAAATGGCATATTAACGGGGATCTATCAGGATTTACTGCATCGGGAGAATTAATCGCTGCCAACCTCCCGATGCGCTGTGAATAGCGGTTTACATCAACCACCTGCTTTCATTACCCATTCAGAGATAAATTTATTACCCGGTACTGGCGGAGAGTACAAATAGCCCTGCAAAAAGTGAACGCCTTTACCGATCATTAAATCCGCCTGCTCCTGGGTTTCTACCCCTTCCGCCACGATACTCAGACCAGGCTTACGCGCTAGTTCGACAATATTGTCCACAATATGACCGGAGATTTCGTCGACACTCGCCATTTGCACAAATGACTTATCGATCTTAATAAAATCGACCGGGAACGCCTGCAAGTAACGATAGGTCGCATAACCCGTACCAAAGTCATCCAGCGCAAAGGTAATGTTGTGCTGATGAAGGCTGTCAAATATCGCTCTGGCTTCTGGCGTTACCGGAATAGGGTTACGTTCCGTTAGCTCGAGAACCAGCTTGATTTTATCGTTACCTAATTTATTAACCAGGTTCAGACACTCTTTTTCAAATCCCGCTGCCAAAAAACAACCCGCCGAGACGTTGATGCCAATATGGAAATTGTCCGGCAGCAAATGTTTTACCGGCATCAGAATATCCGCAGTCTGTTTCATCAGTTGGCGGGTCATTATGACAATAAGACCGGATGACTCCGCCAGAGGAATAAACTGATCCGGTGGGATAATTCCCGTTTGTGGATGTTCCCAGCGGACAAGCACCTCACAGCCCGTCAGTACCCCAGTCTGCGCGCAGAAAACCGGTTGGATCCACGGTTTGAATTCGTGGTTTTCCAACGCCAGACTGATGGCTTCAGGCGTGACGATATGGTGATAGTGATTATCATTAATATATCTGTGACTATTACTCCCCGTGGCGGATATGATCTCCGGATTGTACTGAAAGAAAATATCGCGCCAGAAAGTAATATCGCTCTGAATCCCCAGTTTCTCAAAGAGCTGTTTCTTTTGATGTGAAATTGTCTTTGCACTGCGATTTCTGTACTGTGATATTTCTGTTACAGACATTCCCTGCATCAGCAGCTTGAGTAGCAGTCGTTCTTTCTCGGATACGCTACCAGGCAATGACAAATGAACCGTTGTACCGAACTCTTGCAGAAAAACACGAAAATCACATGAATTCATGAACACACCTTTATCTTTTATCGCTGTTCAGTATGAGTGATTACCTGTCGATTCCTGAGCACACATAAGGGGTAACCATAAACATCAGCGATGCCATACGTATAACATCCCACATCACTATCAAGAAGATTATCTTTACCTCTGATGCTCGCTCAAAAACAGTTACGCTAAATACCTTAAAAAGGTAATCACAAGTCAAACTCAGGAGATAATCACGCAAGAATGCAATATTAAAATTCAGATACTCATTTTTGGTAATAAAGAAGTAGTTGGACTATTTCAATATTTATAATTTCCCACTACATACTGGCATCCATTCATGAGCAAAGGCGCATTATATGAATTTAACAATCCAGATCAACTGAAAATACCTCTCCCTCATAAACACATAGCGTCAACATTCAATGACATAATGAGTAAAGATGTTGGTTATGCATACGTATCATTACTCTATGCCTGTCCCTTAAAAACCCACTCATTAAGACTGAATCCATTCAGCAAATGATAACCAATATTATAGCAATGCCAATAAAAACAATATTTAAAACATTCAATAAAATATCACACACAGATAATTAAACCTTAAATAACAAATGGTTGCGTTAATTTCAGTTGATTTACGATACACATTTCTCATGAATAATGCGTCATTTCAAATGATCAGCAATATTTACATTAAATAAGACTAAACTTATTGAACATTCGCAACAGCCCAAATGTAGGTTTTGGGCTGCAATAGTTCTTTTCTTTTTTATTATCTGTTGTCTGGTAATCATCAATAGATACTAAGGGCTTAACCGTATAGATATAACGTATCAAGAGGTAGGAGAAACAGCGCCATATGCAGACATGGCGCGGTTTTATGCAATAACAATCACGCGTCCGGGAACATCACGCTATGGCCCGGCGCTTCACGATGGAGATGAATAAAGTTAAGGTGCCGCTCGTACTGGTCAAGAATATCGGTGATCACCTGCTCTTTGCTGTAGTCCATCAGGTCGTTGCCCTGGCTGCCTTCTAACAGGAAGGTTTCCAGCCGGTAGTAGGTCGATTTACCGCTGCGTGCGCGGTAGGTAAAGCCCGGCACCGAATATTGCTGCGGCCAAATCTGATAGACAAAGTTTTGCTCTTCGCCCATATGCACCAACAAATCCAGATGACCCAACTGCTGTCCCTCTTCCGGTGGCAGGCTTTTTAGCTCCACGTACGCGCCGCGCAACCGCAACTCCTGCGCCACTTCTTCCATTGCCGGGTAACAGACCGTCTCCATCATCTGTTTAGTGTAACGCGTGCCCGGATAATTCATCAGGCGCGAGAGACGTTTTTTCCAGCTCAGGCGATCCTGAAGCCCCAGCGGTCGCGGTGCGGTATCGCGGTTGGCACTTTCACGGCGGTAATCTTCTACCTTCAGAGATTTATACAACCCCGCCATCACGAAGAAGATCACAAAGCTGAACGGCAGCCCCATAATCACCGTGGTGTTTTGCAGCGCGGATATCCCGTTAGTCATCAGCATGCCGAGCGTCAGCAGGCCAATCGCCACCGACCAGAAGACGCGCAGCCAGCCGGGGGCGTCGCTGTTGATATCTTTAAGCTGCGAGGTGAAATTCCCCAGCACCAGCGCCCCGGAGTCCGCCGAGGTCACATAAAACAGCAGGCCAGTAATGGTGGCGACGGAGGCGCTAAAGGTAAACGCCGGATACTGCGCCAGCAGGCTGTAGAAGCCGCGCTCCGGATGGACCATCGCTTCCTCGGCAAATGCCGCGCCGCCGTGGATGATTTCATACAGCGCGCTATTGCCGAACACCGAGAGCCATAACAGCGTGAAGGTAAACGGAATAATCAACGTGCCCAGCACGAACTGGCGAATGGTACGCCCACGCGAGATACGCGCCAGGAACAAGCCGACAAACGGCGACCATGCCACCCACCATGCCCAGAAGAAGAGCGTCCAGTTATTCATCCACTCAACCGGACGGTCGAAGGCAAAACTGTTGAGCGTCATGCCCATAAAGCGATTCACATAGTCGCCAACATTCAGCACCAGTGCATTAAGCAGGAACGAAGTGTCGCCCATAAACAATACGAACAGGATCAATCCCAGCGCCAGCGCGACATTAAGCTCCGATAACACGCGAATGCCCTTATCGACACCGGAGGTGACAGAGATCGTGGCGATTATCACCGACAAGGCGATCAGTGCCGCTTTCGCCGCCATCGAATCGGGAATATCAAACAGTACGCTCAAGCCATAGTTAAGCTGCACCACACCGATACCGAGCGTAGTGGCAATACCGAAGATAGTGCCGATCACCGCTGCAATATCCACTGAGTGACCTATCGGCCCGTTAATCCGTTTACCGAAGATCGGGTACAGCGCCGAGCGGATGGTGAGCGGCAAATTATAACGATAGCTAAAGTATCCGAGCGCCATGCCCATCAGCGCATACATCGACCAGCCGGTTAAGCCGTAGTGAAACAGCGTCCAGACCATCGCCTGACGCGCGGCCTCAATCGTCTGTCCCGCGCCTTCCGGCGGCTGCATATACTGCGTTACCGGTTCGGCTACGGAGAAGAACATCAGGTCGATACCGATCCCGGCAGCAAACAGCATCGCCGCCCAACTCAGCAGGCTGAATTCCGGTTTGGATTGTTCTGGCCCGAGCTTCACCGAACCAAAACGCGAACAAGCGATACAGACCACAAAGACAATATAGAGCGTTGCCGCCAGCAGATAGTACCAACCGAAGGTTTTAGAAACCCAGTCCAGCGTGCGGCCAATCCACAGGGCCGAGAAGTCGCGAAACAGGATCGTTGTCAGGGAAAACAACAAAATCAGTCCGGCGGAGGTGTAAAACACCACCGGATTGATTTTGTCCTTTTCCCTGCTGTGTGAAAGGTCTGTCATCCAGTATCCCCACTGTTATTGTTACTATTTAAAATCAAATTCGTAACAATTAAGACACATTTTATATTGAACGTCCAATCAATAACCGCTTTAATAGATAAACACCGCTGATGAATGGAGTGGCGAAAATGCCCAAATTGGGGATGCAGTCGATCCGGCGCAGACAACTGATCGACGCCACACTGGAAGCAATAAATGAAGTGGGCATGCACGATGCAACGATCGCGCAGATCGCCCGCCGTGCAGGCGTTTCTACGGGGATCATCAGCCACTATTTCAGGGACAAAAATGGTCTGCTGGAAGCAACCATGCGCGATATCACCAGTCAGCTGCGTGACGCGGTTTTGAATCGATTACATGCACTTCCGCAGGGCAGTGCAGAGCAGCGATTACAGGCGATTGTTGGCGGAAACTTCGATGAAACGCAGGTGAGCAGTGCGGCGATGAAAGCCTGGCTGGCGTTCTGGGCCAGCAGTATGCATCAGCCGATGCTCTATCGTTTACAGCAGGTCAGCAGCCGCCGCTTGCTGTCGAATCTGGTGAGCGAGTTTCGTCGCGAATTGCCGCGCGAACAGGCACAGGAAGCGGGCTACGGCCTGGCCGCGCTGATTGATGGATTATGGCTGCGCGCGGCTCTGAGCGGCAAACCGCTGGATAAAACCCGCGCTAATTCCCTGACCCGCCACTTTATCACTCAGCATCTACCCACCGATTAACCGAGGAGACGTGATGTCCCGAATGGCAGAACAGCAGCTTTATATACATGGTGGTTATACCTCCGCCACCAGCGGTCGCACCTTCGAGACCATTAACCCGGCCAACGGTAACGTGCTGGCGACCGTGCAGGCCGCCGGGCGCGAGGATGTCGATCGCGCCGTGAAAAGCGCCCAGCAGGGGCAAAAAATCTGGGCGTCGATGACCGCCATGGAGCGCTCGCGTATTCTGCGTCGGGCCGTTGATATTCTGCGTGAACGCAATGACGAACTCGCAAAACTGGAAACCCTCGACACCGGAAAAGCATATTCGGAAACCTCAACCGTCGATATCGTTACCGGTGCGGACGTGCTGGAGTACTACGCCGGGCTGATCCCGGCGCTGGAAGGCAGCCAGATCCCGTTGCGTGAAACGTCCTTTGTGTATACCCGCCGCGAACCGCTGGGCGTAGTGGCAGGGATTGGCGCATGGAACTACCCGATCCAGATTGCCCTGTGGAAATCCGCCCCGGCGCTGGCGGCAGGCAACGCAATGATTTTGAAACCGAGCGAAGTTACCCCGCTTACCGCGTTAAAGCTGGCTGAAATTTACAGCGAAGCGGGCCTGCCGGACGGCGTATTTAACGTGTTGCCGGGCGTGGGCGCGGAGACCGGGCAATATCTGACCGAGCATCCGGGCATTGCCAAAGTGTCATTTACCGGCGGTGTCGCCAGCGGCAAAAAAGTGATGGCTAACTCGGCGGCCTCTTCCCTGAAAGAAGTGACCATGGAACTGGGCGGTAAATCACCGCTGATCGTTTTCGATGATGCGGATCTCGATCTCGCCGCCGATATCGCCATGATGGCAAACTTCTTCAGCTCCGGTCAGGTGTGTACCAATGGCACCCGCGTCTTCGTTCCGGCGAAATGCAAAGCCGCATTTGAGCAGAAAATTCTGGCGCGCGTTGAGCGCATTCGCGCGGGCGACGTTTTCGATCCGCAAACTAACTTCGGCCCGCTGGTCAGCTTCCCGCATCGCGATAACGTGCTGCGCTATATCGCCAAAGGCAAAGAGGAAGGCGCGCGCGTACTGTGCGGCGGCGATGTACTGAAAGGCGATGGCTTCGATAACGGCGCATGGGTTGCACCGACAGTGTTCACCGATTGCAGCGACGATATGACCATCGTGCGTGAAGAGATCTTCGGGCCAGTGATGTCCATTCTGACCTACGAGTCGGAAGACGAAGTCATTCGCCGCGCTAACGATACCGACTACGGCCTGGCGGCGGGCATCGTGACAGCGGACCTGAACCGCGCGCATCGCGTCATTCATCAGCTGGAAGCGGGTATTTGCTGGATCAACACCTGGGGCGAATCCCCGGCAGAGATGCCCGTTGGCGGCTACAAACACTCCGGCATTGGTCGCGAGAACGGCGTGATGACGCTCCAGAGTTACACCCAGGTGAAGTCCATCCAGGTTGAGATGGCTAAATTCCAGTCCATATTCTAACCAGGAGGTTTATTTGCAATTTGACTACATCATTATTGGTGCCGGCTCAGCCGGCAACGTTCTCGCTACCCGTCTGACTGAAGATCCGAATACCTCCGTGCTGCTGCTTGAAGCGGGCGGCCCGGACTATCGCTTTGACTTCCGCACCCAGATGCCCGCTGCCCTGGCATTCCCGCTACAGGGTAAACGCTACAACTGGGCCTATGAAACGGAACCTGAACCGTTTATGAATAACCGCCGCATGGAGTGCGGACGCGGTAAAGGTCTGGGTGGATCGTCGCTGATCAACGGCATGTGCTACATCCGTGGCAATGCGCTGGATCTCGATAACTGGGCGCAAGAACCCGGTCTGGAGAACTGGAGCTACCTCGACTGCCTGCCCTACTACCGCAAGGCCGAGACTCGCGATATGGGTGAAAACGACTATCACGGCGGTGATGGCCCGGTGAGCGTCACTACCTCCAAACCCGGCGTCAATCCGCTGTTTGAAGCGATGATTGAAGCGGGCGTGCAGGCGGGCTACCCGCGCACGGACGATCTCAACGGTTATCAGCAGGAAGGTTTTGGTCCGATGGATCGCACCGTCACGCCGCAGGGCCGTCGCGCCAGCACCGCGCGTGGCTATCTCGATCAGGCCAAATCGCGTCCTAACCTGACCATTCGTACTCACGCTATGACCGATCACATCATTTTTGACGGCAAACGCGCGGTGGGCGTCGAATGGCTGGAAGGCGACAGCACCATCCCAACCCGCGCAACGGCCAACAAAGAAGTGCTGTTATGTGCAGGCGCGATTGCCTCACCGCAGATCCTGCAACGCTCCGGCGTCGGCAACGCTGAACTGCTGGCGGAGTTTGATATTCCGCTGGTGCATGAATTACCCGGCGTCGGCGAAAATCTTCAGGATCATCTGGAGATGTATCTGCAATATGAGTGCAAAGAACCGGTTTCCCTCTACCCTGCCCTGCAGTGGTGGAACCAGCCGAAAATCGGTGCGGAGTGGCTGTTTGGCGGCACTGGCGTTGGTGCCAGCAACCACTTTGAAGCAGGTGGATTTATTCGCAGCCGTGAGGAATTTGCGTGGCCGAATATTCAGTACCATTTCCTGCCAGTAGCGATTAACTATAACGGCTCGAATGCAGTGAAAGAGCACGGTTTCCAGTGCCACGTCGGCTCAATGCGCTCGCCAAGCCGTGGGCATGTGCGGATTAAATCCCGCGACCCGCACCAGCATCCGGCGATTCTGTTTAACTACATGTCGCACGAGCAGGACTGGCAGGAGTTCCGCGACGCAATTCGCATCACCCGCGAGATCATGCATCAACCCGCGCTGGATCAGTATCGTGGCCGCGAAATCAGCCCCGGTGTCGAATGCCAGACGGATGAACAGCTCGATGAGTTCGTGCGTAACCACGCCGAAACCGCCTTCCATCCGTGCGGTACCTGCAAAATGGGTTACGACGAGATGTCCGTGGTTGACGGCGAAGGCCGCGTACACGGGTTAGAAGGCCTGCGTGTGGTGGATGCGTCGATTATGCCGCAGATTATCACCGGGAATTTGAACGCCACGACAATTATGATTGGCGAGAAAATAGCGGATATGATTCGTGGACAGGAAGCGCTGCCGAGGAGCACGGCGGGATATTTTGTGGCAAATGGGATGCCGGTGAGAGCGAAAAAATGAGTCGTGATGTGAACTAACGCAGGAACCGATCAGATTGAGAGTTACCGTTCCAGAGAGGGGGACCGAATCCTTATATAAACACTGAGGTAACTCTCATGCTTCATATCCAGTATTCATGATGCGGGCTTTTTGCTGATATTTAACCCGAACATTCCTGATACAGACTATTAATACAACCTTATCTGCGACAGATTTTATTCTCTGGATATATTATGCGTGAACAAATCAAACAGGATATCGATCTGATTGAGATTTTATTTTATCTGAAGAAAAAGATTCGTGTTATCCTTTTTATTATGGCTATATGTATGGCTATGGTGCTGTTGTTTCTGTATATCAATAAAGACAATATAAAAGTGATTTACAGCCTAAAAATAAACCAGACAACGCCAGGTATACTTGTTAGCTGTGATAGCAATAATAATTTTGCCTGTCAGACTACAATGACTGAAGATGTTATTCAGCGAATTACTACATTTTTTCACACCAGCCCAGATGTCAAGAACAGAGAAATAAGGCTGGAATGGTCAGGAGATAAGAGAGCTTTACCAACTGCTGAAGAGGAAATATCTCGCGTGCAGGCCTCTATTATCAAATGGTATGCGTCAGAATATCATAATGGCAGGCAAGTTCTCGATGAGATACAAACGCCTTCAGCAATTAACAGTGAGCTTTATACAAAAATGATATACCTGACCAGGAACTGGTCATTGTATCCGAACGGTGATGGCTGTGTAACTATAAGCTCACCAGAAATAAAAAATAAATACCCTGCTGCCATTTGCCTGGCTCTGGGATTTTTTCTAAGCATTGTAATTTCTGTAATGTTTTGCCTTGTCAAAAAAATGGTAGATGAATACCAACAAAACTCTGGGCAGTAATAAACAACATTCTGATAGAGAGTGCCTGTATAAAGCTGAAGTGACAATGACCGGGAAGGGAACCCGTTTTCAGGAATGGATGCCTGTCTTTTTCACTGTAAATATCCTGGCATTGGTAATACCAGGATATTTACAGAAGAGCAGCATAACCATGACGGAACGGGGTTAAGTCAGGTTGTCCTAAACGCTATTTTCAACCTCGTATGCCTTCTTCAGGTTTATGTCCAGACTTCATATCTCTCTCAACAATCCTCAATAATCAGATACACCGCTTTCACCGGGCCATGAACTCCGACGACTTTGATAAGCTCAATATCCGCCGTTGAACTGGGGCCGCTAATGATGTTAATGCAGGAAGGCATTCGTTCACCGGCCTGCGCTTTCTGATGCAATTTTTCTGCGAGTTGCGCTACACGCGGCAGGATAGTGCTTTTACGCAGGATAAAAAGAGAATATTCCGGGAGCAGGCTCAATGAACGCCCGCGCTCGGCGGCGGAAAAAAGAACCACGCCTCCCGATTCGGTTAAACCATATTCAGCATACACAACACCCACTTTAGCCTGCTCTGCCTGCGAGATATTCTCGGCACCTTTCGCCGGATCCCAAACAACGGCATTGCATTCCTGCTGCAAACGTTCGCTAATCCCCAATTCCTCCAGCCTCGTGTCACCGCTAATCACGACCGACTGATCTCCCAGCTCTTTACACAGACGTATTGCAGCTTCTGCCGCCTTCGCCTCGCTGGTCAGCTCACAGCGCGTCAACATAACATCGCTGGCAAACTGAATAAACGCGTCACAGCGCTGCTGTTGGTTAAGTTGGGTAAGCCGCTCGTTAGCATAGTTGTTAAGCGGCGCATCTTCTGCTTGCGGTTCAAGTCGCAGCGGGCGACCCAGTGCCTGAGCAACGTTATTCAAAAATTCGCCTCGATTATCCATTCTTTTTCTCCTGCGCCTGATGTTTCTTAAACCAACTACGGAAACTCTCTCCGTCAGCTTCAGGAAGATCGCGTGCTTCCATCCAGTCGCTAATCGCGCCAAATTTGAGTGGTGTTTTGCCGCCATTGATAAACCAGCTTGCCGCATGAGCACCGGCCATCATCCCGACTTTCCACAATCCTGGATGACTATTGGCATAAGCGAACATTTTTATCGCCCGTTGCTCTGCTTTTGCGGTGATCCCTTTTTCAGCCATCACCCGACGATGACGCAAAATCAGTTTTGACAGCGGAATACGCACCGGACACACGTTGTCACAAGCTGTGCATAAAGAGCAGGCGTAGGGTAAATCTTTAAAATCTTTATAGCCGCCAAGTAGCGGAGAAATCACCGCACCAATTGGCCCTGGATAAATAGAGCCATATCCATGACCGCCAATATGGCGATATGCCGGACAAGTATTCATACAAGCCCCGCAGCGAATACAGCGCAGCACATCCCGAAATTCAGAGGCCAGCACCTCAGAACGCCCGTTATCGACAATAACCAGATGAAACTCTTCAGGACCATCAACGTGCCCAGCTTCGCGCGGTCCTGTCAGCCAGGTGTTGTATCCCGTCAAACGTGCACCAACGGCACTGCGCGCCAGCATGGTGATCAATACATCTACCTCGGCAAACGTGGGGGCAATACGCTCCATTCCCATCACTGCAATATGCGTTTTAGGCAGCGTGGTACACATTCGCGCATTACCTTCATTGGTCACCAGGCATACCGAACCGGTCTCTGCCACCGCGAAATTACAGCCGGTAATACCTATTTCAGCACTGAGGAAATCTTCGCGGATTTTTTGCCGGATGAATAAGGTCATCGCTTCAGGCGTTTCCGGCCCCTCATAGCCCAGACGTTCGTGTAGCACTCGACGGATCTGATGGCGATCTTTATGAATTGCCGGGACCACAACATGAGATGGCGGATCTTGATCCAGCTGGAGAATATATTCACCCAGATCGGTTTCAATCACCTGAATGCCAGCATCCTGCAACACATGATTGACACCAATCTCTTCGGTCACCATCGATTTAGATTTCACCACCTTCCGGGCATTTTTGCGTTGGGCAACCTGTAAAATGTAGCGGGTAGCGTCTTCTTTGGTTCTTGCAAAATAGACGTGACCGCCGTTTTGCGTCACTTTTTCTGAGAGCTGGTACAGATAAGCGTCGAGATTACTCAGAACATGATCACGTATCTGGGCGGCCCGATCGCGCCACTCCTCCCAGTGCCCCAATTCATCGACCATTTTTTGCCGATTTGCCCCAATACGCTGCTGCGCGTTTGCCACCGCTTTGCGCATGATCGGATCTTCAATTTGCTGACGGATGCGTGTCTTAAAATCTGTATTACTGGTTTTGATCGACATCTTTATATCCTCAGCGGCTCATCAACACTTCAGCAATATGCATCACTTTGACTTTCTGCCCTTCCCGTTGTAATCGCCCACTGATGTTTAGCAGGCAACTCACGTCAGCACCAATTAAATACTCAGGGCGGACTTCCATCAGGTGCGCAACCTTTTCTTTCACCATCTCGCCGGATATTTCGGCCATTTTGACCGAGAACGTGCCGCCAAATCCGCAGCAGGTATCCTGTTCAGCAAAGGTCAACAGCTCCAGTCCACGCACATTTTTCAGCAGCGTAAGTGGCTCGTCCTTCACTCCCAGCTTACGGGCCAGGCTACAAGATGGGTGATACACCGCTCTCCCTTGCAAACTGGCACCTACATCGACTACCCCTAATTTATTAACAATAAAAGAGGTGAGATCCTGCATACGCGCGGCAACCTTTGCGGCACGTGATGCCCATTCAGGTTCATCCGCCAGATACGTCGGGTAACTTTTTACGGCATAGGTGCAAGAGCCAGCCGGTGAAATAATGGGATCGTCGTTATCCTCCAGTGCGGCGATCAGATTTTTCATCCCTGGAATCGCTTCTTTGATATAACCGCTATTGATCGCAGGCTGACCGCAGCATCCCTGTTTCTCCGGGAAATTTACGCGACAGCCGAGTTTTTCCAGTAGCAGCACGGAGTCTCGTGCCATTCTTGATTTCAGGGCGTCACCAATACAGGTGACAAAGAAATTGACATTCACAACTAATACTCCATTACTTCATGCCCATTTATGCCCGATGTTTCCCCCCCACCGGGGGATCAATCATCAATAAATATGGCGTTCTTTTTTAATTGGCTAGCAACATACCACCCCTCATTTGTATGACAAATGATAATCTTTCATCCAAACGTCAAATGCAATAACTAATTTTATTTCTTTCGGCATCGCTCACATTTTATGGGGAAATCGACGATCATTTTTGGCATAAGAAATCCATTTAAAAATGGCTACATCCCTTATACCTATTCAGAGCTACTTATTCAGGGGTTATTGAGATATACACTGATGGTGTACAAAAAAATCACCGACAATAATCACGTATCAAGTAATAGTCGGGATTTTATTTAATTGAAGCAATTTAGTTTGCATTTTTATTTAAAAACTGAGCTAGAGTCCATCAGAAAAAATATATAAAGCCCAAACCACCGTTGGAAATAGAAATAGTTGAAAGGCTCACAACTCCCGGAATGCGGATTATCTTTGCCCTGATTTCTGGCGGTTTTATTCAGGGTGCAAGCTGTCTGACCCTTTCCCGATATTCTCCCGGGGTACAACCAAACTCGCGGACAAACGCCTTGTGAAAAGATGATTCACTGGCATAGCCTACTGACTCAGCGATCACCACAACAGGGAGCGTTTCCCGGGAAAACATCTGGGCCGCTATTTGTAGACGCAACTTTGTTAATACAGCCAGCGGCGTGGTTCCGGAAACATCACGGAAAAGCTGGGCAAAACTTGCCCGGGACATGTGAGCGATGCTGGCCAGCGATTCGACGGTCCAGGCGTGTCCTGGCATTTCCAGCATTTGCTGTATTACCGCACCAAGACGTGGATGCAGAAGCAAACTGAGAATGTTTTTCTCAGTATTAACCTGTGCAATCCACTCACGCACCGCGAGGGTAAAGAATGTAGCGCAGATCTGGCTACACAGTGCATCCACTCCCGGCATTGCCGATCTGGATTCCTGTTGTAAAAACGGGATCGCCTCCCTCAGCCAGTTATATTCCACGCTGTGGTTAACCGGTGCTAAAAACAGCGTTTCCGGCAAAGACGTTAAAAAATAACGCGCCGAATGTTGCAACCGAAGAGTGCCGCAGACAATACAGGTCGATTCATTATCGACATGACTCAGGCGATGAGCTGAATTTTGTGGTAGCAGGACCACATTTCCCGGGCGTAATGTAAAAATCTCCCCCGTCGGCATTTCCAGCTTCGCCGCTCCTTGCGTTAACGCATGCCAACGAATAACCGATAATTCCCCGGCACCATGTGGAAGCTGCCAGTCACTTCCTAACACGCAATTCTTATCGATCGTTCCTTGTGGAGCGTTAAGCATCAACAAACGGCTAAGGGCATCCATATCAGACTCCTGAGTGGTTTTTGATTACAAACACCAACAATCTTAGTAAATAACTAATCTAATACCATCAAATAGTTAATCATGATTTTTGTTTTGTGATTCTGATTAAGAAAAAGAAAATATCAGACGATAAGACAAAATATCAAGCGTTGTGAAGAAATGTTATTTGCTCTTTTGCGTCTATAGTCATGATGTCAAATGAACGCGTTTCGACAGGAAATCATCATGAATAAATATCAGGCAGTGATTATTGGTTTTGGCAAGGCTGGAAAAACATTAGCCGTCACGCTGGCAAAAGCAGGTTGGCGAGTGGCTCTCATCGAACAATCAAATGCAATGTATGGCGGGACCTGTATTAATATCGGCTGCATCCCAACCAAAACATTGGTTCATGACGCACAGCAGCACACAGATTTTGTCCGTGCCATACAGCGTAAAAATGAAGTGGTTAATTTTTTACGTAATAAGAATTTTCATAATCTTGCGGATATGCCCAATATCGACGTGATCGACGGCCAGGCGGAGTTTATCAATAATCATAGCCTGCGTGTTCATCGGCCTGAGGGAAATCTGGAAATTCATGGCGAGAAAATTTTTATTAATACCGGTGCACAAACCGTGGTTCCGCCAATTCCTGGAATTACCACCACGCCAGGAGTATATGACAGCACCGGATTACTTAATCTAAAAGAATTGCCTGGGCATTTAGGTATTTTGGGCGGCGGATATATTGGCGTTGAGTTCGCCTCTATGTTCGCTAATTTTGGCAGCAAGGTAACCATTTTAGAAGCAGCTTCGCTGTTTTTGCCTCGGGAAGATCGGGATATTGCTGATAATATCGCGACGATTTTACGCGATCAGGGCGTCGATATTATCCTCAATGCCCATGTGGAGCGAATCAGTCACCATGAAAATCAAGTGCAAGTGCATAGCGAGCACGCCCAACTGGCGGTGGATGCACTGTTAATAGCTTCCGGTCGTCAACCGGCTACCGCTTCGTTACATCCAGAAAATGCCGGTATCGCAGTAAACGAGCGCGGGGCAATTGTCGTTGACAAGCGATTACATACCACCGCAGACAATATTTGGGCGATGGGAGATGTTACCGGCGGGCTGCAATTTACTTACATATCACTGGATGATTACCGCATTGTACGTGATGAGTTACTGGGTGAAGGCAAACGTAGTACTGATGATCGGAAAAATGTGCCTTATTCCGTATTTATGACACCGCCCCTGTCCAGGGTTGGTATGACAGAAGAACAAGCCAGAGAGAGTGGTGCTGATATTCAGGTGGTGACATTGCCTGTAGCTGCAATTCCGCGTGCCAGAGTGATGAATGATACTCGTGGGGTATTAAAAGCGATTGTTGATAATAAAACCCAACGTATGTTAGGGGCATCACTGCTGTGTGTTGACTCCCACGAGATGATCAATATAGTGAAAATGGTGATGGATGCCGGGCTGCCTTATAGCATATTACGCGATCAGATATTTACTCATCCGTCGATGAGCGAATCACTCAATGATCTATTTTCATTAGTCAAATAAACTCAAAATCAGACGCCAGAACAAATATTCTGGCGTCTCAGAGAAAAGAATCTTATTAATTCTCTGTTACTCTATAACTTCTTAATCACTTCATTGATGGTATTTTATATGTTTAAAAAATCCGTTTTATTTGCAACACTATTATCTGGCGTTATGGCATTTTCCACCAATGCAGATGATAAAATAATTCTGAAACATATCAGCGTCTCGTCAGTATCAGCATCACCGACAGTTCTGGAGGATGCCATTGCTGATATAGCCAGAAAATATAATGCTTCATCCTGGAAAGTCACATCGATGCGAATTGATAATAATTCAACCGCAACAGCAGTATTGTATAAATAAGGATGTTCACAATGGAAAAATACCTGCACCTGTTAAGTCGGGGAGATAAAATTGGCCT
Organism: Escherichia sp. XD33; assembly: GCF_019375075.1. Classification (NCBI taxonomy): domain Bacteria; kingdom Pseudomonadati; phylum Pseudomonadota; class Gammaproteobacteria; order Enterobacterales; family Enterobacteriaceae; genus Escherichia; species Escherichia sp. XD33. Next base: position 60,777 of record NZ_JAENDM010000023.1, on the reverse strand, counting down.
GACATTGATTCGTCTGAGTATTGCAATTGTTTTTATGTGGATTGGGTTATTAAAGTTTGTCCCTTACGAGGCAGACAGCATTACACCATTCGTCGCAAACAGTCCACTAATGTCGTTCTTTTATGAACACCCGGAAGACTATAAACAGTATCTGACTCACGAAGGCGAATACAAACCAGAAGCAAGGGCATGGCAAACGGCCAATAATACCTATGGTTTTTCCAACGGTCTTGGCGTCGTGGAGGTGATTATTGCTCTGCTGGTTTTGGCTAATCCTGTCAATCGCTGGTTAGGTTTATTGGGAGGACTGATGGCATTTACCACGCCGCTGGTAACACTCTCATTTTTAATCACCACCCCGGAGGCATGGGTACCCGCATTGGGTGACGCTCATCATGGTTTCCCTTATTTATCCGGTGCTGGTCGCCTGGTATTGAAAGATACTCTGATGCTGGCAGGTGCTGTCATGATAATGGCAGATTCGGCGCGGGAAATTCTTAAACAACGCAGTAATGAATCCAGTTCAACGTTAAAAACTGAATATTGATAATCCGAACACTGTCTGTTGTTCACTTTTTCAGGCGTCAGGCCCCCTTTCTGATGATGAAGCCTGACGCCATATTACCGGAGATATGACAGAGTGAAGATCAATATCACTCCCCTGTTAAAAGGTTTTTGTCGTCTTAGGTAAAATACATGATTAATATCAATCATGTATTTTTACAGCAAGACAACCACGAACAAATTCAGGATTAAAATGTTTTACCGACTCCCCAACATAACCCAAATCAAGCGAACTAATTTGTGCCATTTCTTTATCTGTCAGTGAGAAATCGATTTTTGATGGGCATCTGCAATACTCTGAAGCAGACTATACGGAAAATTCCACTGTCAGTCCCTCCATTAGGCATGAACAATGAGTCTACGTTAAAACGTAACCTCAAAGTAGTATGTGGATTTTGATATCACTTATGCAAAAAATTCATTAATAATGTAGGACTGAAACCTCTCTATTTTCGGGGACAACGAAGCAGACGCTACCAGTGCTTTTGCCTTCGCCCTTGCTATTTTTGATACACTTAGGGCCCAGGGTATAACGAAAATGTGCGATATGACAAAGAATTAACGGAGAATGAGATGATCAGGCAGAAGATTCTACAGCAGCTCCTGGAGTGGATTGAGTGCAATCTTGAGCACCCTATTTCAATCGAAGATATCGCACAGAAATCTGGCTACAGCAGACGCAACATCCAGCTTCTGTTCCGAAATTTCATGCATGTGCCTTTGGGAGAATACATTCGCAAACGAAGGCTTTGTCGTGCCGCCATTCTTGTCCGGCTCACCGCGAAATCTATGCTTGATATTGCACTCTCTTTGCATTTTGATTCACAGCAGTCATTCAGCCGCGAATTTAAAAAGTTATTCGGCTGCTCTCCCCGTGAATACCGCCACCGTGATTATTGGGATCTCGCAAATATCTTCCCTTCTTTTTTAATACGTCAACAGCAAAAGACGGAGTGTAGATTAATCAACTTTCCTGAGACACCTATTTTTGGCAACTCATTTAAATATGACATTGAAGTGTCGAATAAATCACCGGATGAAGAAGTCAAACTACGACGTCATCATTTAGCCAGATGTATGAAGAATTTTAAGACGGATATCTATTTCGTTTCCACGTTTGAACCGTCAACAAAATCGGTCGATTTGCTCACGGTTGAAACTTTTGCTGGTACGGTATGTGAATATGCTGACATGCCAAAAGAGTGGACAACGACCCGAGGACTTTATGCCTCTTTCCGTTATGAAGGAAACTGGGAAAATTATCCTGACTGGGTGCGTAACATCTATCTGATAGAGTTACCTGCCAGGGGGTTAGCCAGAGTGAACGGCAGCGATATTGAGCGCTTTTATTACAATGAAGATTTCGTAGAAAAGGATGGCAATGATGTTGTTTGCGAAATTTTTATTCCCGTTCGTCCGGTTTAGTTGGTCACTATCTCTTATTGAGTTTTATCCTTGCCTGATACTATTTAATCAGTATCAGGCAAGGTATTCAGTGAATAATGGCGTTGAATATTTCAACACCATTATTCTTTATTAGATCGTAACTTTCATACTATTCAAATTATGGCATCTCCTCCTCGCCATTTTCAGTCTCTGCAGCAACGGCGTTAATTGTCACCTTCACAGGCGTCATTTCGTACCCGCCATACGTCAGTGCGTTGAATGTGAACGTATAGACACCTGGCTTGCTGGTACTAAATGTACGCGTGATTTTCCCACCTGAGAAATGGTCAGCCTTCGACGGCAGGAATTGATAATCCTTCTCCGTCACTCCTTCCGGAGCCTCAATGTCGACCCACATACTTCCTCCTACGGGATTGACTCCCGCCATCAGGGTAACCGTCATTGTTGCAGTAGTCTTCCCGTCCGCCACCAGAGAATCTACACGTTCTGGAGATGCGGCGAGCACCGCGTTTTTATCATCCGCGACGAATTTAGATTCAGCAGTTTTCGTCGATACCTGACCGTTGGCCTGTTCCACTTTCGCCGTGAGTGTATATGTCGCTGCGATAGTGGTAGAGCCGGTGAAAACAGCCTGTCCTTGCTCATTAGTTTTCGCCGTCCCTTTAGGATCCAGAACTAAATTTTCCGAGCTGGCAGTCAGCGTCACGTCGCTATCCTTCAACAGGTTGTTATTGGCATCAGTCACCGTAACTTTATACGTCTGTTTGGTTTTGCCATCCGCCACTGCACGGTTGCCAATCACCTCAATACTGGAGATGGTCGCCGTAGTCTTATCGGCCACAAACGTTACAGACTGCGCATTCGAAGGCTGGTCATTTCCTGCCGACGCCGTGATCTCATACGTTCCGGCAGTCACGGAGACCACTTTCAGTTCCGCTTTACCCTCCTTGTCGGCGTTCACCATGATATTACCGTCTGCAAGCGGTTTGACGCCCCGAGGCAGATTAAAGACGACCACAGCGCCAGGCAGAAGGTTGCCGTATTGATCCTTAACCGTTGCCGTCAGCGTAAAGGCATCATTGTCGTTTGCCACTTTTGGCGTGCTGCCATCAACCTCCAGGGTCGCCTGACCGGTACTGAAATCCGCCTTGAATTTCACCGTAACCGTCTTCTGAGCATTATTCACTGAGGCCGTGATGCTGTGTTCCCCCGCAACCGTTGACATAAGCTCAATGTCCACTTTCCCTGCCGCATTGGTTGTTACTGTATTCCCCGTCTTGCTGGTCACACCCTGCGGTAAAGTCAGCGTAACTTCTTGCCCCTGCAACGGGTTACCATAGCTGTCCACGACGGTCAGGGTTATCTGGTTAGCAGACTGTCCATTAGCCAGTTGGTTATTAACCTTCACTGTCATATCACGAATCTCAGCCTTAGATGCGTCACCTGCAACGTTCAGCACCAGTGGCTGAGCAACGGCATTTTGGCCGTTCACTCGCGGCATCACAGACAACTGACCCGCGGCAGATCCCAGCGTTAAGGTCGACACGTAGACCCCATTACCTTTCTCTGTCCAGTTTCCTGCTGAAGGACGCTCACTCCCCGTGCTGGCGGCACCGCTAAACACTGGTGCATCTGGCTTCAGCCCGGTGACCGGGTTCCCGTACGCATCCTTCACAGTGAAGGTGAGTTCCGTCGTCGTTTTGACGGTCGGAGCCTTATTGTCCGCAACAAGCGTAGAGTTCGCTGATGACATCTCTCCGGCGATGACCGTCAACTGCGCGGCTTCGGTGGCTGCTGGCTGGCCGTTGAAGAGCGGCATGACACGAAGCTCGCCCGTCTTTCCGCCTGTAGTTAACGTAGCAACATAGGAACCGTCACCTTTTTCGGTCCAACTGGAAACGGTCGCCCCTTCAGAGGCGGTCCCCGTCAAACTTGCCGACAACGAAAGACCACTGATAGTGTTGCCATGTGCATCTTTTGCAATAAGCGTCACGGTTGTGCTTTCGCCGGCTTTTACGTGATCTTCTGCGACAGAGACTTTCGACTGGTTTGAAGATAACGCATCAGCCACCACGGTTACTTTTGCCGCATTTGCTGCCGCATCCTGTCCATTTAGCTTCGGCATAACTTCTAATTCACCCGCCGTAGAGCCGAGAGTAATCTGCGCAGTCCACGTCCCATCACCATTATTTGTCCAGCCAGATGCCGTAGAACCTACAGCAGCGGCACCCGCTGATGACGGCGCTTCCGGCGTGAGGCTGGTCACAGGGTTGTCATAGGCATCTTTTGCCGTCCAGATTGCCGTAACTGTACCGCCAACCACCGGTTTATCAGGATTCAGGGTGATGGACGAATGTGCTGCATCAAGCGGACCGGCAACAAACTTCAGCGTTTGTTGTAATGTGCCCAGCTGATACTGCTCGCTGAAAGCACGCACAACAACGTTTCCGGCACGGGTCGAAGAAACCGTGGCGCTGTAAACGCCTGGTTTTATTTCCGAAATGGCACCAACGGTTACACCATTAGTGTCTTGCGGAACAAATCGCAAGCGGCTGGCTTCTCCCGTCACCGGATTACCCTCGGAGTCCACCGCAGTCAACGTCAACGTATAGGCTTGCTGACCATCAGCAACCACATCACTTGACGGCTCGTTAGCGCTCAGGGTGGAGTTTGCCACATCCATCATCGTGGCCCGCAGTTCTGCAGTGACGGTTTTGCTCATGCCATCAACGCTAACAGTAATCGTTGCCTCACCTGACTGCGTTCCGGTAGTAAAGACAGACTGATACACCCCTGCTTCAGTTTCGGTGAACTCACCCAGTGTTGGCTTTGCCTGTGATTTAGTGGCCTTCAGGGAACGAGTCACAATATTTCCAGCCGGTTTGAAGGCTAGTTCAGTCTTGATCTGATCTTTCATGCCCGTGACTGGCTGCCCCTCGGCGTCGCGCAGAGACAGCACCAGCGGTCTTTGCTCATTACCGTTAGCAAGCATTTGAATACGGCTCTGACCGTCAAGCGTTAACGCCGTGCGATCGGCGCTCATACCTGCTCCGGTAATGACCACCTCTGTCTGCACGCGTTTTGAGGCATTGCCTTTGTTATCGTAGGCAACCGCAGAAATCGCATAATAATTGTCTTTGCCTGGACGATAAGCCGGGAGCGTTACTTGCCACTGACTACCCTGACCGGTAATTTTGCCACCCTCAGCCAGTAATGACGGCGCTTCCCACTGCACATTTTTCAGTCCGTGAGTTGCTTTGCTGACCACAAGCCCCAGGGAAAGTGTCTGACCACCCTTACCTTCAATACGTTCAGGCAGAGCAATACGGATCACTTCAGATTTGCGGTACTCAAGAACGATGTTGTTATTACGCTCAACCAGGTCATAGCGGCTGCCTGCCAGTACCCGACGCTCGCGAATGCTGTCTGTATCGAGTTGTTTCGCCAGAGGTTCGCCAATCCGATAATTAACTTCCAGGCCAAAGCGAGTGTCATTCTCACCACTCTTGCCCTGCTTATGCCCGGCGCTCAGTGTCAGAAGAGGCACTGGCGTATAGGTCACCTCGGCAGAAATAGCATGCGGGTCTTTCTGGCGCTTATCTTTACCAAACAGCCCGACTTCATCGCCATAATACTGTTCATACATCAGGCTTGCGCCAAGCTGCGGCCAGGCGGGTAAATAGCCCTCAGCACGAATATCCCAGCCATTCGCCGGGCGTTCCTGATAATCCTCAACATCCGGCGATTTTTTCCAGCCAGAAGCCCGGATATAACCATTGGCGCTCAGTTTCAGATAATCGCGCCAGTATTCCGCACCAACACCAATGCGGGTATGACTACGGGATAAATCATGGTCGATAAAGGTGTTCACCCCCGCCATCCAGTCATTTCCTGAAAAATGACGCCAGCCAAAACCAATATTTGACTGAGTACGATCGTCGGTACGATGTATTGCTCCCTGAGTGAACAACATATTTGTTGGCGTATCATAAATCGGATAAAGCATTTCCAGCGAAGAATCCTTCAGCGAGAAATCTTTATCGACATTCAGTTTGACGCGCGCAGTACCATATTTCCCGAGCCACTCCTGTATTTCCTGGTTAGCTTTAGCTGTGGCCATTCCGGTAATAAAGTTACGTGTCGCATCGCTATCTGGCTGACTGCTTAAAAATGTCCCGGCATTTGCGGCAAACGACGCGACATTTTTCTCCACGTTATTATCAGCAGTTACCGTAGTATTTCCCATGCTCAACCGTGGCTGAACCGCATGCTGCGCACGTGCCGCCATTACTGGGGTAAAGGTGACAGCGAGTGGAAAAAGAACCTGAACAGAGATATTTGCCCACGCCACGCAGCGGGCCAGAACTGAATAACGAAATCGTGGTTGTTTATGACCTGTTTTATAATGTGACATTGAGATAATTTCCTGATGAACGAATTAACGAACATAGGCAGACACAAATAATGGCGTCTGCTTGTCAGAAAAACCGGGGATTTCCCGATTTCCTTTTCCGCAGAAAAGGAAATACCTTTATGTAAGAAAGTGCACCACCACCTAATATATCCAGTGCCTGTAGCCACTCATCAGGTGGTTGGGCGCGGGATTATATTTTTATTTATGGGGGGAAATTTAGCTTTTTGTGCAAGTCATTAAATAGATACCTAAGTTATATTTCTTACTCTGCGGACAGTGAATAATTCACTATTCAGAGTGAATAACAATGACCTGCCTTTAATTAAAACTATTGGAAATACGTCGAAATAGGTATATATGCCAGGATAAACCAATATATTTTTTATGGATATTCATTTTCCTTCATCGGACTGTAAATTGCGGAGATATCGAACTTGCACTACCCATCGCAACACTCAAACAGATTTATGAATTTCGTTCATAACCCCTGACAAATTCTGCCGTCTAATCGAGCTTTTCCCTTTACGTTATGCTTCTCATGAACGATAACACAACTTGTTCATGAATTAACCATTCCGGATAAACTATGGGATCAAATTCAGGCATCGAAAGGAACTGGCTGGTTTCCGTTAATGGATTAAATATCTATTATTCTCCCGAGAGTAAAACTATCAAATCAATGAGTAACCGATACAGCCTCACAAATTCTTTCAGATAATTAACCCGTCACTGCGGCACGTTCTCTCATAAGGCGTGCCTGCAGTGTAATCCAGTATGTATCCGGCATAGTTGACGGTTTAATAGAACTCAATTCCTCTCCCAGGTCACCAACAACGATATCTTGTATAACACCCCAGGAGATACGACATTATGATGAGATGCGATATGCTCCTCAGCACCAATCAACGCCCGGACTGGGCCAGTCTTGAGATCAGACTCATTCCCGGAACTGACTTCAGGCGACATATATCAATGACGTTGGTGCAATAAAAGATAGTTGATGTAATACATCTATTCAAATTTGTGATACATGTCAAAAAATTGGTTGACCAAACTCGTTATTTATATAAGGGCACTTACGAAGTGCACTCTTTTTTAAAGCGAGGAAGTACCAATGAAAGAGAATAAAGTACAGCAAATCAGTCATAAACTGATTAATATCGTTGTTTTTGTCGCAATTGTAGAATACGCCTATTTATTTCTCCATTTCTATTAATAACGGAAATAAACTGTTCACTTCAGTGATATTTAAAATATGCATCCTCTCCCTTTTTTGTAAGTAATTATTATATCCGTGGGAGAGGAATACACGCTGTCAGGTAATCAATCATACTGCGATAAATCCTCGGCCAGTAAAGTGGAGATAACCTCCATTCTCGAAAAATCCATACTCTCAGCAAAACCATCATCAATCACTCATCCAGGCGTTTATGGGAGCGTCACCAATGGCTGCTAACAATGCCAGAGTTCCCCGTTGCGAAAATTCCACATCCACAAAGAGTCACAGGGATTGAGTGTTGAAATGATCCGGATGAGCATGTATCTTTATGGTTATGTTATAACATAACAGGTAAAAATGATGAAGCCCAATATCCATCCTGAGTATCGTACTGTGGTGTTCCACGACACCAGTGTTGATGAGTACTTTAAAATCGGCTCGACTATCAAAACAGACCGTGAGATTGAGCTGGATGGCGTAACGTATCCATACGTGACAATTGATGTCTCTTCTAAATCGCACCCGTTCTATACAGGGAAGCTGAGAACAGTGGCATCAGAAGGAAATGTTGCACGATTCACCCAACGTTTTGGTCGTTTTGTTAGCACGAAAAAGGGGGCGTGATGAAAGTTCTTAACTCTCTGCGTACCGCAAAAGAACGCCATCCAGACTGTCAGATTGTGAAGCGAAAAGGACGGCTATATGTGATTTGTAAATCTAATCCACGTTTTAAGGCCGTTCAGGGTCGTAAGAAAAAACGTTGATTCAAAATTCGACGGATTAACGATATTTGTCTGATTAATAATCAGATCGGATTAATGTTGGTGTGTTTATAACACCAACATTAATTTTCCTGGGGATATATTCTTCCTGTTCATTTGAGGCCAACTGCCTGACGTTTCTCTCCGAATATTCCATTATCTTAATGTTGACTTGTTGACCAGCTTCGCCCCTGTATGCTGGCATCAACCCTCTTTTAGACTGAACACGCCACTCAGTCTCCTCCCTTTGCGGCGCAGCCTGCATTTTCACTCAAACTGTTAAGATGATAAATGTGGTAAATCTGTTGGTACTAACATAAAAACGTTTACGCCACAGGAACAGTCTGATCCACCGGTAACCCCGTCGCCGACGTTCGAGTGCCAGTTAGAGTAACGCGCACAGATAACTGAATGCAGTGCCCTGACAAAAAGGCCATCGTTCCTGTGACAGCTGGCAGCCTTCGTTTAACTTCACTTAATCTGGCTCTTGGGGGCTTACCGAACAGATGACGTACATACGCCCGTTCAATTTTCCATTACTTATTGGAATGAACACCTGTAACCATTTTGTGCGGCATGTTAATCCATTAAAATATCTTACTGATTGGCAAATCATCTTCAATGACAGCTCATCATAGTTTTATATTCTATCCCTTACCCTTAAAACTTGTTTTTTTACTAGTCCATCACACAGCGCATTAAGACTATTCCTAACACTTCAGGGCAAAGTTCCTGACCAATATAAAATGCAAGTAAGAATTGAACGTTATATTGCCAATAACCTTATGAAACCAAATGTCTTTTTCTTCTTATCAAAAAAGCAATATTTTCAGTTTTTCTAAATATTGACTTAACCATTGAATTCCTTTTCCGTTCACATATTGACACTCATCGGGAAAAAAACATAAATTTAAGCCCAATCGAAAATAATTAAACTTAATCTCGTTTAACCTTTATTGATATGTACTACGTATCTTATTTACTTCCGGTTTACTAAGGAAACTGAATGCACCTGTAAAAATTACAGGTTTGGAAAGTAGTGACATGGCAAAGTGATTACAGTAGGGACTATGAGGTTAAAAACCATATGGAATGTCAAAACCGTTCTGATAAATACATCTGGTCTCCCCATGACGCCTACTTCTATAAAGGACTATCTGAACTGATTGTGGATATCGACAGATTAATTTATCTATCGTTGGAGAAAATTAGAAAAGATTTCGTGTTTATCAATCTCAGTACGGATTCTTTATCTGAATTTATAAACCGTGATAATGAATGGTTATCCGCGGTAAAGGGGAAACAGGTCGTATTGATTGCGGCCAGAAAGTCAGAGGCCTTAGCAAATTATTGGTATTACAATAGCAATATTAGGGGCGTGGTATACGCTGGACTGAGTCGTGATATTAGAAAAGAACTGGTCTATGTGATTAATGGCAGGTTCCTGAGAAAAGATATTAAGAAAGATAAAATCACGGACCGGGAAATGGAAATTATCCGCATGACGGCCCAGGGAATGCAACCTAAATCGATTGCCAGAATTGAAAATTGTAGTGTGAAGACAGTGTATACCCATCGGCGTAATGCTGAGGCCAAGCTGTACTCAAAAATATATAAGTTGGTTCAGTAAACTCCAGGCAAGTTAGTTTTAAAAAATGACTCACTGGGACATCACGTCCTCAATTCAACTCGGGAAGAAATGCAATGAAAAAAAAGGTTCTGGCAATAGCTCTGGTAACGGTGTTTACCGGCATGGGTGTGGCGCAGGCTGCTGACGTAACAGCTCAGGCTGTAGCGACCTGGTCGGCAACAGCCAAAAAAGACACCACCAGTAAGCTGGTTGTGACGCCACTCGGTAGCCTGGCGTTCCAGTATGCCGAAGGCATTAAAGGTTTTAACTCACAGAAAGGTCTATTTGACGTGGCTATCGAGGGTGACTCAACGGCTACCGCCTTTAAACTGACCTCACGTCTTATCACCAACACATTAACCCAGTTGGATACCTCAGGTTCCACACTGAATGTGGGCGTGGATTATAACGGCGCGGCAGTCGAAAAAACTGGCGATACCGTGATGATCGATACCGCCAACGGCGTACTGGGCGGCAACCTTAGCCCGCTGGCTAACGGTTACAATGCCAGCAATCGTACCACCGCACAGGATGGTTTCACCTTCTCCATCATCAGCGGTACCACCAATGGTACCACCGCAGTAACAGATTACAGCACTCTACCGGAAGGCATCTGGAGCGGCGACGTTAGCGTACAGTTCGACGCGACCTGGACCAGTTAATCTCTCTGATGTACCAGCAGGGGTAGCCACCCTGCTTTATTCCTGGACGGAATTGTTATGAAAAAGCACCTTCTGCCTCTCGCTCTGCTGTTTTCCGGAATATCTCCGGCCCAGGCGCTGGATGTCGGCGATATATCATCGTTTATGAACAGTGACAGCAGCACGCTGAGCAAAACGATCAAAAACAGTACCGACAGTGGTCGCCTTATCAATATCCGTCTCGAACGGCTCTCTTCACCGCTTGACGACGGGCAGGTTATCGCAATGGACAAGCCGGATGAGTTGCTACTCACTCCCGCCAGCTTGCTGCTACCCGCCCAAGCCAGCGAAGTGATCCGCTTCTTCTATAAGGGACCCGCAGATGAAAAAGAGCGCTACTACCGCATTGTCTGGTTTGATCAGGCCCTCAGTGATGCGCAGCGCGATAATGCCAACCGCAGCGCTGTGGCCACTGCTTCCGCCCGCATCGGCACCATTCTGGTCGTCGCACCCCGCCAGGCAAACTACCACTTTCAGTACGCCAACGGCTCCCTGACAAATACAGGAAATGCGACGCTGCGGATCCTCGCCTACGGCCCCTGCCTGAAAGCCGCCAATGGTAAAGAGTGTAAAGAGAATTACTACCTGATGCCGGGCAAGTCGCGTCGTTTTACCCGCGTGGACACGGCGGATAACAAAGGACGGGTTGCACTTTGGCAGGGTGATAAGTTCATTCCCGTGAAATAGATAGCTGTGCAGATGGATAACGACAATGCCTTTACGACGGTTCTCCCCAGGACTGAAAGCCCAGTTTGCCTTCGGCATGGTCTTTTTGTTCGTTCAGCCCGATGCCAGCGCTGCTGACATAAGTGCGCAGCAAATAGGTGGGGTGATTATTCCGCAGGCCTTCAGTCAGGCGCTTCAGGACGGCATGAGCGTCCCGCTCTATATTCATCTCGCCGGTAGCCAGGGTCGCCAGGACGATCAGCGAATCGGCAGCGCTTTTATCTGGCTGGATGATGGACAGCTACGCATCCGGAAAATACAGCTGGAAGAGAGTGAAGATAACGCCAGTGTCAGCGAACAAACTCGACAGCAGCTGATGGCTCTGGCGAACGCCCCGTTCAATGAGGCCCTTACCATCCCCCTGACTGACAACGCGCAGCTGGATCTCAGCTTGCGCCAACTGCTGCTGCAGCTGGTGGTCAAGCGCGAAGCGCTGGGCACCGTACTACGCTCACGTAGCGAAGACATCGGGCAGTCCAGTGTTAACACCCTCAGCAGTAATCTGAGCTATAACTTCGGCATCTATAACAACCAGTTGCGTAACGGCGGGAGTAACACATCCAGCTATCTGTCGCTGAATAACGTTACTGCACTGCGCGAACATCATGTGGTGCTCGACGGCTCGCTGTACGGGATCGGTAGCGGTCAACAGGACAGTGAATTATATAAAGCGATGTATGAACGCGATTTTGCCGGTCACCGATTTGCCGGTGGAATGCTCGACACCTGGAACTTGCAGTCCTTAGGGCCGATGACCGCCATTTCAGCAGGGAAGATTTACGGCCTTTCCTGGGGAAACCAGGCCAGCTCCACCATCTTCGACAGCAGCCAGTCAGCCACGCCAGTGATCGCCTTTTTACCGGCGGCGGGCGAAGTACATCTCACCCGTGATGGGCGGTTACTAAGCGTTCAGAACTTCACCATGGGCAATCATGAAGTGGATACCCGGGGTCTACCGTACGGTATTTACGATGTGGAAGTTGAGGTGATCGTTAACGGTCGCGTGATCAGCAAACGCACTCAACGGGTCAATAAGCTGTTTAGCCGGGGGCGCGGCGTCGGTGCACCACTGGCGTGGCAGATATGGGGCGGTAGCTTTCATATGGATCGCTGGTCGGAAAACGGGAAAAAGACGCGACCAGCTAAAGAGAGTTGGCTGGCAGGTGCCTCGACCTCCGGCTCACTGAGTACGCTTAGCTGGGCGGCAACGGGATATGGATACGATAATCAGGCGGTGGGTGAAACCCGTCTGACGCTGCCGCTTGGGGGGGCGATCAACGTTAACCTGCAAAATATGCTGGCCAGTGACAGCTCATGGAGCAACATCGCCAGCATCAGCGCCACTCTACCGGGAGGCTTTAGTTCGCTGTGGGTTAACCAGGAAAAAACCCGCATTGGCAATCAATTGCGACGTAGCGATGCCGACAACCGTGCAATCGGCGGCACACTCAACCTGAACTCACTGTGGTCGAAGCTGGGCACATTCAGCATCAGCTACAATGATGACCGCCGTTACAACAGCCATTATTACACGGCAGATTACTATCAAAATGTCTACAGCGGTCCCTTTGGTTCGCTTGGCCTGCGGGCCGGTATTCAGCGCTATAACAACGGCGACAGCAACGCCAATACAGGGAAATATATCGCTCTCGATCTCTCGCTACCACTGGGCAACTGGTTTAGCGCAGGGATGACTCATCAAAACGGCTACACCATGGCAAACCTGTCAGCACGCAAGCAGTTTGATGAAGGGACCATTCGCACTGTTGGTGCCAATCTGTCACGAGCCATCTCCGGCGATACCGGTGATGACAAAACTCTCAGTGGTGGGGCGTATGCACAGTTCGACGCTCGCTACGCCAGCGGAACGCTGAACGTCAATAGCGCGGCGGACGGCTACGTCAATACCAACTTGACCGCCAATGGCAGCGTCGGCTGGCAGGGTAAAAACATTGCTGCCAGCGGGCGGACTGATGGCAACGCTGGGGTGATATTCAACACCGGGCTGGAGGACGACGGTCAGATCAGCGCCAAAATCAACGGGCGGATTTTCCCACTTAACGGCAAGCGTAACTATCTCCCACTCTCTCCCTATGGAAGATATGAGGTGGAGTTACAGAACAGCAAAAACTCCCTCGACAGCTACGATATCGTCAGCGGCCGCAAAAGTCATCTGACTCTCTATCCAGGCAATGTCGCTGTCATTGAGCCAGAGGTGAAGCAGATGGTTACCGTCTCCGGTCGTATCCGTGCGGAAGACGGCACACTGCTGGCTAACGCACGGATTAACAACCATATCGGCCGAACCCGAACCGATGAAAACGGCGAGTTTGTCATGGACGTGGATAAGAAATACCCCACTATCGATTTTCGCTACAGTGGCAATAAAACCTGCGAAGTGGCTCTGGAACTCAACCAGGCGCGCGGTGCCGTCTGGGTCGGTGATGTGGTCTGCAGCGGCCTCTCATCGTGGGCGGCGGTGACGCAGACAGGAGAAGAGAATGAGAGTTAACCTACTAATAACGATGATAATTTTCGCGCTAATCTGGCCAGTAACTGCGCTCAGAGCGGCAGTGAGCAAAACAACCTGGGCGGATGCACCGGCACGCGAGTTTGTGTTTGTCGAAAACAACTCAGACGACAACTTTTTCGTCACTCCTGGCGGGGCGCTGGATCCGCGCCTGACCGGTGCCAACCGCTGGACCGGTTTAAAATACACTGGTTCAGGAACCATCTATCAGCAAAGCCTCGGCTACATTGATAACGGTTACAACACCGGCCTTTATACCAACTGGAAGTTTGATATGTGGCTGGAAAATTCACCAGTTTCATCTCCTTTAACTGGCTTGCGCTGCATCAACTGGTACGCTGGGTGTAATATGACCACCAGTCTTATCCTGCCGCAAACCACCGACGCCAGTGGATTTTATGGCGCGACGGTGACCAGCGGCGGCGCGAAGTGGATGCACGGCATGTTGTCAGACGCGTTTTACCAGTATATGCAACAAATGCCCGTCGGCAGCAGCTTTACAATGACCATCAATGCCTGCCAGACCTCTGTGAACTATGACGCCAGCAGCGGCGCACGCTGTAAGGATCAGGCCTCCGGCAACTGGTATGTTCGCAACGTCACCCATACGAAAGCAGCAAATCTACGGTTGATAAATACCCACTCGCTGGCGGAAGTATTTATCAACAGCGACGGAGTACCGACTCTGGGCGAAGGGAACGCCGACTGCCGGACGCAAACCATCGGCAGCCGTTCAGGATTAAGTTGTAAGATGGTTAACTATACCCTGCAAACAAACGGACTCAGCAACACCTCAATCCATATATTCCCGGCGATCGCCAACTCGTCGTTAGCCTCGGCCGTCGGGGCGTACGATATGCAGTTCAGTCTGAATGGCAGTTCATGGAAACCGGTGAGCAATACCGCCTATTACTACACCTTCAACGAGATGAAGAGCGCAGACTCGATCTATGTTTTCTTCTCGAGCAACTTCTTTAAGCAGATGGTGAACCTCGGGATCAGCGATATCAACACCAAAGATCTATTCAACTTTCGCTTTCAGAACACCACATCACCGGAGTCTGGCTGGTATGAATTTTCTACCTCCAACACGCTGATTATCAAACCCCGTGATTTCAGCATCAGTATTATCTCCGATGAATATACTCAGACACCGTCGCGGGAGGGATATGTTGGCAGCGGCGAGTCGGCACTCGATTTCGGCTATATCGTAACCACCAGCGGTAAAACAGCTGCCGACGAAGTGCTGATCAAGGTGACCGGACCCGCGCAGGTGATTGGCGGGCGCTCCTATTGTGTCTTCAGCTCCGATGACGGTAAGGCGAAAGTACCGTTCCCGGCGACACTTTCCTTTATTACCCGCAACGGAGCTACAAAAACCTACGATGCCGGGTGCGATGATAGCTGGCGGGATATGACCGATGCGCTGTGGTTGACCACACCGTGGACTGATATCTCTGGCGAAGTGGGGCAGATGGATAAGACCACAGTCAAATTTTCGATTCCAATGGATAACGCCATTTCGCTGCGTACGGTAGATGATAACGGCTGGTTTGGCGAAGTCAGCGCTTCAGGAGAGATTCATGTTCAGGCGACGTGGCGTAACATTAACTAAGGCCCTGCTGACAGCGGTCTGTATGCTGGCGGCACCTTTGACACAGGCGATTTCGGTCGGCAATCTGACATTTTCGCTGCCGTCCGAGACTGACTTTGTCAGCAAACGTGTAGTGAATAACAACAAAAGCGCACGGATATACCGTATTGCCATCAGTGCTATTGATAGCCCGGGCAGCAGTGAATTGCGCACCCGACCGGTGGATGGTGAGCTGCTTTTCGCCCCCCGCCAGCTGGCGTTGCAGGCTGGTGAGAGCGAGTATTTTAAATTTTACTATCATGGTCCACAGGATAACCGCGAGCGCTACTACCGGGTCTCATTTCGCGAAGTCCCCACTCGTAACCAGACAAGACGTAGCCCAACCGGCGGCGAGGTCAGCACGGAGCCGGTGGTGGTGATGGATACCATTCTGGTAGTACGACCACGTCAGGTTCAGTTTAAATGGTCCTTCGACAAGGTGACAGGAACGGTAAGTAACACTGGCAACACATGGTTTAAGCTACTGATTAAGCCAGGATGTGATTCGACCGAAGAGGAAGGCGATGCCTGGTATCTACGTCCGGGAGACGTGGTTCATCAGCCTGAGTTACGTCAGCCGGGGAATCATTATCTGGTCTATAACGACAAATTCATTAAGATTAGCGATTCCTGTCCGGCTAAGCCCCCTTCGGCGGACTAAGACTTATCCATCGATCGAGGGAAGAATTCCACCTCAGAGCTCCAAAAATCGTTTAAATGATGTGGAAGCGATCGTCAATGTCACCTGTAACGATGGGCTTTCTCATATGCACACCATAGTGTTCAGGAGACACGGAAAGGTATCAGGCAGCCTGCTAATGAGTGGTTTAATCACGAATTAGTACGTAAAATCGGTAACGGCTGGAAATCATTCAATACTCACACTATCGAAAGTTCCCCAGCCAACCGCGGTACGTTCTTACATACGATGTACCGCTGTTCTCTTTACGATTTTTAGCTGTACTGGTGAATTATGAGCAATCTGAATCCATGCATGACGTGTGGTGCCTGTTGTGCATTTTTCCGCGTCTCTTTTTACTGGGCCGAAGCCGACGATGCTGGCGGTACTATTCCCGCCAGGCTCACTGAACAAATATCCCCTTTTCACCGATGCATGAGCGGTACCAATCAGAAAAACCCCCGATGTATTGCCCTTGCAGGAACCCCGGGCAAAAATGCCTGCTGCACGATATATAAAAATCGATCGTCCACATGCAGAGAATTTGCCATGTCTGGTGAGAACGGAGTCGTCAATGAGGCTTGCAATCGTGCAAGGGCTAAATACGGGCTGACACCGTTATAAACATACAATAATTAATTGCACTGCCCCGCCAGCGATAATAGCGGGGCTTCGTTTTTCAGGGGTAACAAAACCCGATACTTCTTCTATTTGCCAGCAACAATGCCTCTCTTCTGTAGCGTTCTTCGGATCTACATCATCCTGAAGTAGCGCGATATACTCACTGACTATCTGCATCAGAATATAAAAAGCAATGTTTTTAACCTATAAAAATGGCGCTGTATTTGCGCCATTTTTATCATTCAATGCATTATCTGTTTGAGCCTAAAGGGATCTCAGGGTCTGGCTCATGAGTAATTCTGTTTCGTAAATCTCTGCGAATAATTTCAATAGACCAGAACCAGACTAAATGTCCAAAAATTTCAGAAACATTCTCATACCACGGGAGATCAAACAGAGGTGGCGTCAGTCCCATGAGAGGGAATGAAATCATATGAACAAAAAGTTGGGCTAAAGCACCTGCCAGTAAGCCCTGCCAGAGTTTAATTTTTGGAAATACTTCAGCGACCACACAATAACCGACAGCAAACACTATCGAAAAGATAATGTGCGTAACACCAACCCAGTTAAAGACATGCCCGGCAAAGGTATAAACAGCCGCATTGGGATCTGTCAGCCCCAACCAGTCTCGAAGAAAAATATACGGTGGATTGAGAAAATTACGCGAGCAATCAATTTGGCCTGCAGCCCTGATTAATGATTCCGGGCCACACGCTGCATTAAACATATCCACCGGGCTACGTGGCGGCAATGGAACTTCAGCCCCCCACTTCACGAATGCGGAAACAACGCCAGCAATCAGCCCAATGAATGCAGCAAGACCATAACGTCTGCGGTTCGGTGGAGTTTGTTCAAATATATTCATATCTACCCTGCTTGTACCATTATGTTATACACCTCTTCAGGAGTATTCATAAAACAAGGCAAATGTAAAGAACTGTATTGTTTTGTATAACAAGATAGTTTCCTAATCGCCAATGAATATAAGCTCCATCATTTCTCCCTATTTTTATATTAGAAGTGACAGAGATTTGCAGGGTGATGTAGAGCTGAAAATCACAGGTTTCCTTATTGGTTTTTGCATCGTACAACTAAAGCAATAAACCAGCTCCCATCATCATCAACATCCCGGCGAACATGAATTTATTAGCCGGGCTCATAGCTGCATTCGCGTTTTAAGAATAATCCTCCTGCTGTCGCCGACTATGCTTAACGTTTAAAAAAGCATCAGCACTCTCGCAACGCACTCTTATTTTCCCCTTTAGAATACCGGAGGCCTGGTATGAGCAACCAAGGCGAATACCCCGAAGATAATCGGGTTGGGAAGCACGAGCCGCACGATTTAAGTTTGACCCGTCGCGATCTGATTAAAGTGAGCGCCGCAACAGCGGCGACCGCCGTGGTTTATCCTCATTCTACGCTGGCGGCAAGCGTTCCGGCAGCTACACCCGCGCCAGAGATAATGCCCCTGACACTGAAGGTGAACGGCAAAACCGAGCAGCTTGAGGTGGATACCCGAACCACGCTACTGGACACTTTGCGTGAAAATCTGCATTTGATCGGTACCAAGAAAGGTTGCGATCACGGACAGTGCGGAGCCTGTACCGTGCTGGTCAATGGTCGCAGGCTTAATGCCTGCCTGACGCTTGCAGTCATGCATCAGGGGGCCGAGATCACCACCATTGAAGGCCTGGGTTCGCCAGATAATCTTCACCCCATGCAGGCGGCCTTTATCAAGCATGATGGCTTCCAGTGCGGCTACTGCACCTCCGGGCAAATTTGCTCATCAGTAGCGGTGCTAAAAGAGATTCAGGACGGCATTCCCAGTCACGTCACGGTCGATTTGGTTTCCGCTCCAGAAACAACTGCCGATGAGATCCGTGAACGTATGAGCGGCAACATCTGTCGCTGTGGTGCATACGCTAACATCCTTGCCGCCATTGAAGATGCTGCGGGGGAGATAAAATCATGAAGGCGTTTACCTATGAACGAGTGAATACCCCAGCCGAGGCGGCACTTAGCGCTCAGCGCGTACCCGGCGCAAAATTTATCGCGGGCGGGACCAATCTGCTGGACCTGATGAAGCTGGAAATTGAAACGCCCACCCACCTTATCGATGTGAACGGCCTCGGGCTCGATAAGATTGAAGTGACCGACGCGGGTGGGCTGCGCATCGGCGCACTGGTACGGAACACCGACCTGGCGGCTCACGAGCGCGTGCGTCGTGATTACGCGGTACTCTCCCGCGCCCTGCTCGCTGGCGCGTCTGGTCAGTTACGTAATCAGGCAACCACCGCAGGTAATCTGCTCCAGCGCACGCGCTGCCCCTATTTTTACGACACCAATCAGCCCTGCAATAAGCGCCTGCCCGGGAGCGGCTGCGCGGCGCTTGAAGGCTTTAGCCGTCAGCACGCGGTGGTAGGCGTAAGCGAAGCCTGCATTGCCACCCATCCGAGCGATATGGCGGTCGCAATGCGGTTGCTGGATGCGGTGGTGGAAACCATCACGCCGGAGGGAAAGACTCGCAGTATCACACTGGCTGATTTTTATCACCCTCCGGGAAAAACGCCGCACATTGAAACCGCCCTGCTTCCCGGTGAGCTTATCGTTGCGGTGACGTTACCTCCACCGCTCGGCGGAAAACATATCTACCGTAAGGTGCGCGATCGCGCCTCCTACGCCTTTGCCCTGGTATCGGTCGCGGCGATTATTCAGCCTGACGGCAGCGGGCGCGTCGCGCTGGGCGGAGTAGCACATAAGCCCTGGCGCATTGAGGCTGCGGATGCTCAGCTATCCCAGGGGGCGCAGGCCGTATATGACACGCTGTTCGCCAGCGCCCATCCCACCGCTGAAAACACCTTTAAACTCCTGTTGGCGAAGCGAACGCTTGCCTCCGTACTGGCTGAAGCGAGGGCACAGGCATGAAATTTGATAAACCCGCAGGGGAAAACCCGATCGATCAGCTGAAGGTTGTCGGTCGTCCCCATGACCGCATCGACGGACCGCTGAAAACTACCGGCACGGCACGCTACGCCTACGAATGGCATGAAGAAGCCCCCAACGCCGCCTATGGCTATATCGTCGGTTCCGCCATTGCCAAAGGACGCCTCACCGCCCTTGATACGGACGCCGCGCAAAAAGCGCCGGGCGTACTGGCTGTCATTACCGCCAGTAACGCCGGGGCACTCGGCAAAGGCGACAAAAACACCGCCAGGCTGTTAGGCGGCCCCACTATTGAGCACTATCATCAGGCCATTGCGCTGGTAGTGGCCGAGACCTTCGAACAGGCGCGAGCGGCGGCCTCGCTGGTGCAGGCACACTATCGCCGTAATAAAGGAGCTTACTCCCTGGCGGACGAAAAACAGGCCGTCAATCAGCCGCCGGAAGACACGCCCGACAAAAACGTCGGTGACTTTGACGGGGCTTTCACCTCCGCTGCGGTGAAGATTGATGCTACCTACACGACCCCGGACCAGAGCCATATGGCGATGGAGCCGCATGCCTCGATGGCCGTCTGGGATGGAAATAAGCTTACCCTCTGGACCTCAAATCAGATGATTGACTGGTGCCGCACCGATCTGGCAAAAACGCTGAAAGTTCCCGTGGAGAATGTGCGTATTATCTCCCCGTATATCGGCGGAGGGTTTGGCGGCAAGCTGTTCCTGAGAAGCGATGCACTGCTGACGGCCCTCGCCGCCCGAGCGGTGAAACGTCCGGTTAAAGTGATGCTCCCCCGTCCCACTATTCCCAATAACACCACGCACCGCCCCGCCACCCTTCAGCACCTGCGTATTGGTGCTGACCAGAGCGGGAAAATCACCGCTATCTCACATGAAAGCTGGTCCGGAAACCTGCCCGGCGGCACGCCGGAAACGGCGGTACAGCAAAGCGAATTACTCTACGCCGGGGCAAACCGTCATACCGGCCTGCGGCTCGCCACGCTTGATTTGCCGGAAGGGAACGCCATGCGTGCGCCCGGCGAAGCCCCCGGTCTGATGGCGCTCGAAATCGCGATCGACGAACTGGCGGAAAAAGCGGGCATCGATCCCGTCGAGTTTCGCATCCTGAATGACACTCAGGTTGACCCCGCCGACCCGACGCGCCGCTTCTCTCGCCGTCAGCTTATCGAGTGCTTGCGCACCGGAGCGGATAAATTTGGCTGGAAGCAGCGCAACGCCACACCCGGACAGGTGCGCGACGGGGAGTGGCTAGTCGGCCACGGTGTTGCGGCGGGCTTTCGCAATAATCTGCTGGAAAAATCGGGGGCTCGGGTTCACCTCGAACCAAACGGCACCGTTACCGTGGAAACGGACATGACCGACATTGGCACCGGCAGCTACACCATTCTGGCCCAGACGGCAGCGGAAATGCTTGGCGTACCGCTGGAGCAGGTTGCGGTTCACCTCGGCGATTCCAGTTTCCCGGTTTCTGCGGGTTCTGGTGGACAATGGGGCGCGAATACCTCCACCTCCGGCGTTTACGCCGCCTGTGTGAAGCTTCGCGAAATGATTGCCTCGGCAGTCGGGTTTGATCCTGAGCAGTCGCAGTTTGCCGACGGCAAGATTACCAACGGTACCCGAAGCGCCACGCTACATGAGGCCACCGCAGGCGGCAGACTGACAGCGGAAGAGAGCATTGAATTCGGAACACTGAGCAAGGAGTACCAGCAGTCGACCTTTGCCGGGCATTTTGTGGAGGTCGGCGTGCATAGCGCGACGGGAGAAGTTCGGGTCCGGCGTATGCTCGCTGTGTGTGCTGCAGGACGCATCCTGAATCCGAAAACTGCACGCAGCCAGGTCATTGGCGCAATGACTATGGGCATGGGCGCGGCACTGATGGAGGAGCTGGCGGTGGATGACCGTTTGGGCTACTTCGTTAATCACGATATGGCGGGGTATGAGGTGCCGGTTCATGCGGATATCCCAAAACAGGAGGTGATTTTCCTGGATGATACCGACCCCATATCCTCCCCGATGAAGGCCAAAGGTGTCGGTGAGCTGGGCCTGTGCGGCGTGAGCGCGGCTATCGCCAACGCGGTGTATAACGCCACCGGTATTCGGGTACGGGATTATCCCATCACTCTGGATAAGCTGCTCGATAAGCTGCCGGATGTGGTTTAAGGAGGAACAATGTCATACTCGCTTTTTGACAAAGACGAACACTGGCATAAGCCAGAGCAGGCGTTTCTCACCGATGACCACCGGACCATTCTGCGCTTCGCCGTAGAGGCGCTAATGTCCGGTAAAGGAGCGGTGCTGGTGACGCTGGTGGAGATACGCGGCGGCGCGGCGCGCCCGCTCGGGGCGCAGATGGTGGTGCGCGAAGATGGTCGTTACTGCGGTTTTGTCTCTGGCGGCTGCGTGGAGGCCGCTGCCGCTTTTGAAGCGCTGGAGATGATGGGCTCAGGCCGCGATCGCGAAATTCGCTATGGCGAAGGTTCGCCGTGGTTTGACATCGTTCTGCCCTGCGGCGGTGGGATCACGCTGACGCTCCATAAACTACGCTCGGCACAGCCTCTGCTCGCCGTGCTGAACCGCCTGGAACAGAGAAAACCGGTGGGGCTGCGCTACGATCCGCAAGCACAATCGCTGGTGTGCCTGCCCACGCAAACCCGGACGGGCTGGAATCTCAATGGCTTTGAGGTGGGGTTCAGGCCATGCGTCAGGCTGATGATTTACGGACGTTCTCTTGAGGCGCAGGCAACCGCGAGTCTTGCAGCAGCCACAGGCTATGACAGCCATATCTTCGATCTTTTTCCGGCCTCAGCCAGCGCTCAGATCGATACCGATACGGCGGTCATTTTGCTGTGCCATGATCTCAACCGGGAGCTGCCAGTGTTGCAGGCCGCGCGAGAAGCAAAACCCTTTTATCTCGGCGCATTGGGCAGCTATCGAACCCACACGTTACGTCTGCAAAAGCTCCACGAGCTGGGATGGTCCAGGGAGGAAACAACGCAAATCCGGGCACCCGTCGGGATATTCCCCAAAGCCCGGGATGCGCATACTCTGGCACTCTCCGTGCTGGCAGAAGTCGCCTCTGTACGTCTCCATCAGGAGGAGGATTCATGCCTGCCCCCGTCGTCCTGATCCTTGCGGCCGGGCGTGGAGAGCGCTTTCTCGCCTCCGGGGGAAATACCCATAAGTGTATCGGCTGGCGTCAGTCCCCGGAGGTTGCGCCTTATCGCTGGCCATTTGAAGAAAACGGGAGAACTTTCGACCTTGCGATTGAACCGCAGATTACGACTAATGATCTGCGTCTGATGTTGAGGCTGGCTCTTGCCGGCGGAGGAATAACAATTGCCACTCAGGAAACTTTCAGGCCATATATTGAAAGCGGTAAGCTTGTATCGCTGCTTGATGACTTTCTTCCACAATTTCCGGGCTTCTATCTGTATTTCCCACAGCGTCGCAATATTGCACCAAAGCTCCGCGCCCTGATTGACTACGTCAAAGAATGGCGGCAGCAATTGGCTTAAATGTCTGCACCTGCACTGCCTGATGTCAGAACAGTATTTTGATGAATTGCCAAGGTTACAATGGCACAAATACGGCACAGGAGGAAACGTGGTGTATTTAAATATGGGGTAACTCTTTGATTTTAATGGTGCGATAATAGGAGTAAATCATAAAAACCAACCAATTGATTTATATGAATAAAAAAATTAAACCATTATTAGGTACCCCCAAAAGTACCCCCAGATTTTCTTGTTGCCATCTAAATTGTTTAAAAAACATTCTATTGATGTTGATACCACAATTTAAGAACTGCCTTGAAGCATATCAAGTTAGCTAGACGTCAAAATGGCACTCTGGGAATTTGTGTTTTAGGCCCAACCTTAGTGATGTTTGCCGTACAGCTCCCTTTATGGTCATCCTATGGTAAAGTTAAGCTCCCTTCGAAAGGAGACCCCCAAATGACGATAACAGCCTATTCTAGAAAATTTAAGCGTGAACTGGATGCTAAGCAGTTGGAAAACCTTTTCGAACGTAGCAACTCAGATCCTTCTTTAAGTTTTAGAGATTTTGTTAAAGAGGATGTTGAATGTCCGGCATGCAATGTTTCTGGTGGTTATTACGTTTCGGAAGGAAGATCGCTCAGTAACGGCAAAGTTGTAAAGCAAGCACACTTTGCATTTCGAGACAATCTAGGTAAAGACTCTCACCTCCCATTTTGTGATTTTTATACTGGAGATGATAAGTTGAACGTTGTTTCAAATGAAGGCCGAATTGATTTTATGCGCTCGGGTTCTGAAGCGACACGCTTAATAGGTCTTATGGTCTGCGCGGGAATTCAGGAGAAGATTTTTACGCAAGAAGATATACGTAACATGCGCCAATGGTTCTTAGATTTAAGAGAAAAAGGCACTTTTACATTTAATTTAAGCCCTCACATAATTTACCTTGCAAAGGCCTCATTGATTAGATACAAGAGAAACTATGATAATTATGTTGTCGATCTCAGCGCCACAAACAAAAGTTGGTTCGACATCAATGAGGAAGTATATCAATCCCTTTATTTCAAGTACCCTCAATTCTATCTAAACCGTAATGAGAATCCTGAACTTTGGAATGTAAGGCTTAAATCAGTAGTCAAAAAAGCAAGAACTATAGTAATTAAAGACTCTGGAACATCAACATTTGACAGATCAATTCTCAACGAAAAATATGAGATAGCTACTCAAATGGCAAGACTGATTCGAGACTACCACCCTCGACTCCGTATGATTATTAGTTACACACCAACATCTATCAAAGCAAACAACCCACTCATGGCTTTATCTGCATTATTATTACATGTTTCCGATTGGAATATTCAGGAAAGTTGTAAAAAAATCCAAGCAATTTTAGCAGTTGAGAAAGTTGACGATAATTCTGCAGGAAACATTATTGGATTAAACCCATTCATTCACCATAGCGCTTGGATTCTTGTTAAAGCTTTAAACGACTTACATTCTAATTTAGACAAAGAAATTGATTTTGATAAAGCATTCAACGAAGAAAAAGAGAGGCTCATGAAAATTTACTATCCAAATGGTCAATAACAAGTAAATTCTTATCTCTACAGATAAATACATACTTGAGCTGTGTTCTAACAAATTTTAATGATTACCACTAATATATCTCGGGGGTCAAATGAATATAACGGATTTTCTAAAAGGCTACAGAAACCATCCAATATTATTTGTTGGAGCAGGTTTCAGCATGAGATACTTATCAATTTCTTATAGCTGGCCGGCACTCTTAGAGAAAATTAGTATTGACCTGACAAACTCTAATGAACTATATAAAGATCTTGTCAGAGAAAACAGTAATAAAGATGGTATTATAGACCTTCCAAAAGTGGCAACGCAATTAGAGCAAATATTTGATGCAACACTTAAAGCAGATAGGAATGGAAAGTTCAAAAATATCAATGACTTATACTACAACTCGGAAGATACCTCCTCAAATATTAGCAGATTTAAAATCTATCTTTCACAGTTAGTGAATATCACAGATTTAAAATTAGGAGTTCAAGATGAAATATCTGAATTAGTAAAAGCCTCCAAAAATATTGCCTCTGTGATTACAACAAACTATGATAATTTTATCGAAAGTGCAATTGGTTATAACCCTGTAATTGGGAATGATATACTTTTAAGCAATCCTTATGGTTCTGTTTATAAAATTCACGGATGCGTTAGCAAACCAGAATCCATAATAATAACTGGTGATGACTATGTTCATTTTGATAAAAAATATGAGTTGATTCGTGCTCAACTCCTATCCTTATTTATACATAACCCGATTATATTTATGGGGTATAGAATAGGTGACCCTAATATTAAAAAAGTATTAAAAACAATATTTTCATACATACCACCTCGTTCTAAAATTGCAGAAAAAATAAAAAACAACTTCCTTCTGATTGAAAGAGAAGAAGGCATTGATAATTTAAACGTTGTCTCTCACGATCTCGAAGTAGAAGATGCTGGGTTAATTAGCATTAATAAAATCGTTACAGATAACTTCTCAGACATATATAAAGAACTTGCTCAACTGCACTTACCAGTTTCGGTAATGGATATACGCAGAGCAGAGAGTGTCTTTGGTAAAATAAAGGAAGGCGGAGACATAAAAGTAAAACTTGTTGGGGATTTGGACACGCTCAGAAATGATGAACTTGTTCTAGCCGTCGGTTCTGTTAACTCTATAAAAATACACATGCAAACACCTCAGGAGATGATGGAAAACTATTTTGATCTAATTTCAAATCAGGAGTCGCATGTTGTCGAGTTGCTTGACAAGTTCACCATCAATAAAAGATCATATTTCCCAGCTTATGCTTTTCATAAATTCAGTCCAGGTGTTAAATGCTTAACATCATTAATGAAAAATCAAAAAAGATTAATAGCGTCAAACTATGCTAGGTTACCCAAGAATCAAAGAATAGTAGAACACACCATTGAAGATATTTACGCTAAACATTCAGATATTGATAGCAAATTACAAAATATTATTTTCTTCAATGCTCATGATGGACATATATCCTTGGAAGATTTAGAAAAACATGTCCGAGAATTTAAGGACAAGTCTCATACTGATTATCGCAAACTTTTAGCATTGTATGATTACCTCGCACACAATGTATAATTATATACATTATCATTGTGATTATAGTTAGCAAAACTGCAACTGATGGTTTTATACGATTACTAGTTGCAGCCGCAGTTTACAGATCACATCAACTGTAACTTAGAGCGTTTAGAGCCAAAATTCCCGCTGGTATAGCCAGCGGGTGACAGGTTTTGACTGATGCAACCAACGAGCTGTACCTGAAGTTTTCTAAAGGGGGAGAGGTTGTCACTTTCCCCCTGGTTTTCCCTAGTAAGGCATAACAAACCATAACAGGCTGACACCTGCGCTGCTTCGCATCAGGACTAACAAAAGCTAACCGCCGGGCTCAACAAAGCTCAACGCCAGCCCTTTACACTTCTGCTCTAGCTGCTGTTCGCAGGCGTCAGGATCCGTTAGGTTGGGTTGACACTTTTCCCAGTTTCTCGCGAAAAAGTGTCAAGTTTGAGGGCTGGGGGGTTTACAGTTTTTCGCCGTCCAGCAGGCAGAGTGACATTAAACCAGTTTTGTTCCAGTCATCCAGCGTATCGGGGTGCATTGTGGCAACGTAAGCCAGCTCAGAACGAAGAAACCGTAAAGCGCCTGCTGCACGGTCTTTGCCATAGAAGCTGTGGGTTTCTTCATCCGGCCGGAAGAGAATCAGCAATTGTTCATCGGACTCGTGCTGAACATCAAAACCCAGCTCAGCGGCTGCTGCCTCTATTCGCTGGCCAGCATTAATATCAGCCGGCAGCTCTTTCCCGCCGTCATGCCCCCATACCCACGCGGCGGCCTGCGCCCACGTCATTGCATTGTGATGATCACCAGCACCAGCACCAGCACCAGCACCAGCACCAGCACCAGCACCAGCACCAGCAGAATTTTGCTTCGCCTGTGTTGCTTCAACATCCACTTTATCGCCTGATAGCACAATCTCACCACGTGCTATCCAGCCGTAAACTGTTTGTCGGCTAACGCCCATATGCCTGGCGTAGGCTGATTTACTTAACAGCATCGTGTGTTTCCCTCCGGGCAGAAAAAAGCCGCCATCAGGCGGCCTGTTTCCCATCTTCATCATCTGCTTTACCCTGTCGAGAATTAATTTTTTCCATACCATCAATGTACTCGGACAGATTCGCCAGCCCGGAGACTCGAGGAGCCACATCGCGAGGGTCGTCATTGCTTCCAAATACCAGATTTGCATACCATGTGCGAACAGCGATGATTTGCTGCAGGTTGCGGTTAATGGCTTTTACCAGGTTAGAAACAGATTTGATAACGGCTCCGTTATCTGTGGCGATACGGGCAAAAGTCAGTCGCTCCAGCTGAGAATCTGTTACGCCTGAGCAAATGGCGTTACCTCGTAGCAGGGCGTCACATAAATCAGTCTGATTCCCGGCATACATTGCTACCATCAGCTTTTCTTTCGCAGCTCCATCCAG
This sequence comes from Escherichia sp. XD33, assembly GCF_019375075.1. NCBI lineage: Bacteria > Pseudomonadati > Pseudomonadota > Gammaproteobacteria > Enterobacterales > Enterobacteriaceae > Escherichia > Escherichia sp. XD33. The sequence continues at coordinate 32,857 of NZ_JAENDM010000023.1, read as the reverse complement.
CGAGCGAAATACATTCCGTAGCTCACTATCTCGCATAAATCCGACAACATCACCCTCGGCCAACGGAGCAACTGGGGCCAGTTTGGTCTTAAGATAATTGAGAATATTTTCAGCTTGTTCGCTGATCATCGCCGTACTTCTAGTGAAAGCCGTGAGTGTGTCTCTATTTGCCGCATCTCTGGCCCGGCGGTTTTTTGCTGCTTCGTTTAAATCCGGATCATTGCGGATAACCTCTACGGCATCGGCTTCCGCCTCAGCTAACATTGCCACGGCCCGCAGATCACCAAAAATATTCGCCATCCCTTTAAAAAGAATCGCCATCTGCTCATTAGGCGCAACCACGTTCAGAAACGTTATCAGTGATAGCAATGCTTCTTTGCCCAATTTTAATTTCGTAACTCACTGGCTTACCTCCATTCTGGATAGCCCAACATCAAATATTTTTCTCGCCACATCATGGATTGATGGTGCGATACCAAACCCGGATTTCTGGCGTTCCTGCTCCTGGATGGCTTTTAATGCCGCAACCTGAGCAGCGCTCAGAAGAACGGGTTTCACGTGTTCCTTTTTCATGCTTCCCCCTTGGTTATCACATGATAAAAAACGCAACAATCATAATAAGCATTGCAAGTAATGAAATGATGGTAATGAAATCGAGGGGATGCACAACGTGAAATGAATGGATGCGTTTTAAAGAATTTGCCCTCAAGGTATACATGGTGTTCATAAAGGCTATAAATTGCTTATAAAACATAATATTAACCTATGAACACCAGCCTACATTTTGGGATTTCAGGTCTACACGGTATACATCATTCTGTTTAATAAACGATCAGATGGTTAATGAGAGAATGAACACCATGTACACCCTGTGTATACCTGAAAACAAGGTATACATGGTTTATTTCACTGATTTATATATAAATTATTCTCTCGATGTATACCATGTATACCTTTCTCCATATTTATCTGAACTTCATTCTTTATGACCGGCTACAGGATGCGTCTGAGGTAACCAGTCTTCCGCACTCTCTGAAAGTTCAACGTTGGTCACCATGCCACGGGCTCTCCGTTCCTTACGGTAATCACCGTTCCGGATGCACTGCCGCCTGCATGTATCCATTGCTCACCGCCGTTAAGGACTGTACCGGAAGCCTGCCCGCGCAGATTCTGTCCTCCACCGGCACTGATAACCGTATCCGTGGCACTGCCACCGGCCATGACATCCTGCAGACCGTCTGCGGTGACAGTGGTGTTTCTGGCAGTGCCACTCGGAGTTATCTGCTGCCCGCCGGTGTTGTCATCAGAATCCGGCCCCAGCTCCAGCCCGGTACTGACAGTCACGCCATCCGCTGTACCTGAAACAGTCTGGCGGTCATGATTTATCAGTGTTCCGCCGCTCACGGTTTCTCCCGCCTGTACAACCGTGTCAGCAGCCGGTGCCGGGAGTGACGTGGCAGCGGCAAGGGACAGGGCAACCGCCACACCGGCGCGTTTTCCCCGTGAGCGGGCCAGTTCGGAAGCCACCACAAAAGCGCCCGTAATGTGATTCCATACCAGTCTGTAGCTGGTATTCAGATGTCGTTTCATCCTTTTTTCCTTACAGAGGGTGAATAAAAAAGCCGGTACCCACAAATGTGGATACCGGCAGGTAAAGGGTTACAGTGCCGGATGTCCGGCAGACGGAGGTTTCTGAAGCGTGGTCCTGTTCCCTGAATCTCATGTCTGTATGTGTCTGTTCAGAATTACTGACAGGGGTGATTATTGCTTTATAGATCGATATAAACGATCGATAAAATAGTTATCGATCGTTTTATTCTATTACCTAACGCCAGGACGGACAAGATTCAGGAAGCAAAAACCGTGTGTTTTGCCAGCCGGGTTCAGAAGAAAATCCAGTTCCATACCGCGCGGGCAACAGAGACCACCGAGTCACGGACGGCACGCAGAACCGTGCGTGCAACAGAGGCAATGCAGACGCTCTCCGCCGTGTCAAATATCCGGTCCACCGCACCGGTAAACTGTTCACGGGCCTGAGACCGGACAGACTCCGTGCACAGCTCGTCCTGCAGGCGGGTCATCAGGGGACTGGCAGCATGGTCGGGAAGCGCTGTCATGAGCGCACTGACCAGCGTATCCAGTTCCCAGCCGGTGCGGGCCGATACGGCAACAACCGGATGTACGGGCCGGAACAGACGGAATACCGCCTCCGTTTTCTCGCGAATATTCCGTGCCTGTGCGGGAGAAGGCTGAATGCCGGCCACATCCCATTCGTGGCAGGGCTCCGTTTTATCGGCCTGCGTCACCACAAACAGCACCTGCTGATGTCCCCGGTGCAGAATGTGTCGCCAGAAATACTCATCCACAGACAGGGCACGGTCATCGGCTTTAATCAGCCACAGTACCAGATCAAGTTCAGGCAGAATGTCACGGTACAGGGCCTCATACTCTGCATCCCTGTCCCGGCTCTCGCCCACCCCGGGCAGGTCAGTGATAACCATGCTGTGACCATGGCCACTCAGACGGAAGCGCTGCACTTCCCGGGTGCCGGCGTGAACATCACTGACCGGGGTGACCTCTCCCTGAAACAGGGCATTACAGAGTGAGGATTTACCGGCCCCGCTTTTACCCATAATGCCAATCACGGGTTCGTGACTGGTGAGTTTGCGCAGATGTTCCAGGATGTGACGGGAAAGTGAATAAGGCAGGGAAGAAAGTGGTTTTTCAATTGCCTCAATGGCATCAGACGGATTCATACATGTATTCCCGGTGAAAAAAGACAAAACCCCGCGCACCGGAAAGGTGGCGGGGGATTCACAACGATAATATCTGTCTGAAATTATTTGGAATGCAGGTATATGCAGCTGATTTGTATCAGCTAATGAGTACAGGTCTGAATCTAATCTGACAGTCCGCTTTGTGCCAAAGGCGGACGCTCAAGTAGATACTGTCCTGACAGTATGCGGTAACCAGAGTTGTTATATATTACTTGCGTCCAAACCAGCTTTCTGACAACCCGGCCGCTCCTGCTTTCAACAACGCGCCGCCATACTTTTATGCTGCAAAGAGCGGAGACAGAAGGTTAGCGTAATTTGTAAATAACTTACATTCACGTGTGATCTGGATCATAATTTTGCCTATGCACCGATCGTAATATAAACATTTACATAACGATCAGTGATTCATGAATACTCAAATAACTTTCGCTGCGCTTTTGCCAGCATTAGCGTCTTTCATACCGCTTCATGCTCATGCCTCGTCTACTTCTGAAGATGAAATGATTGTCACGGGCAACACCGCCGCCGACACCACCGATTCTGCCGCCGGTGCCGGTTTCAAAACGAACGATATAGATGTCGGCCCGCTGGGAACGAAATCCTGGATCGAAACACCATATTCCAGCACCACTGTTACTAAAGAGATGATTGAAAATCAGCAGGCGCAAAGCGTCAGCGAGATGCTGAAATACTCTCCCAGTACGCAAATGCAGGCGCGCGGTGGAATGGATGTCGGGCGCCCGCAAAGTCGGGGGATGCAGGGCAGCGTGGTGGCCAACAGCCGTCTGGACGGGCTGAATATCGTTTCAACAACCGCGTTTCCGGTGGAAATGCTTGAGCGCATGGATGTGCTTAACAGTTTGACCGGCGCGCTGTACGGCCCGGCGAGCCCAGCAGGGCAGTTTAATTTCGTGGCGAAGCGCCCAACCGAAGAGACGCTGCGTAAAGTGACGCTGGGCTATCTCCGGATATTTTCTGAACCAGGTCGCCAGCGCACGCTGATCGCAGCCGGGAAGCAGGACGAGGGGACTGTGAGTATCAAGATTGACGATTAACGTACCGTAACGGTGGCCCCGATGCTACGCCCATTCATCAATACCGATATGGAGCGTGCCTGACAGTTTCTCGGCCTCACCTCCGGCTATTAATCCCTGTTGACGTTGTAAATTTTGTAACGCCTGTGAAGACTGCTGGTGTGAACCGGCGAAGGGGGCAAGCGACCCGGCAAAAAATTTTCGTGAACAAGTTGGGTTACGGCAGTACCAGTGGCGGACGGAAAATACAAGTCATAGCGTCTGCCCTGAGCAGGGTAGATACTGTATCCGGCGCCGACGACAACTATGAACAAAGTCGCTACGCTTAAAAGCATTCAGGACATTGTGCTGCTTTGCGTTTTCCGCGGAGATGGAGGGTTATACCGTCAGAGCTAATAATTTGTCGACTGCAGCGCCATCCGCAAGATAACTGTAGCAGTGTCTTAAGAGACTGCTACAGTTATCCATAACTTAAAACAGCTTAGCTCCTTGTTCATCAGAAAGTTTCATCCATTTTCTTCCACCAAGGTTGCGGAAGAGGCATTTTTCATCCGTCGTTGACAACATATACCTACGCTTTGCGATCTGCTGGAGAAAGGCTACTTTTCCTAATCTTTCAATATAAGCACTAGAATTGACTGCTCTGGATTAAAACGCCTCTCCCAAACTCAATTCCGGATACTTCAATAATATTACGCCATGCTGTGACAAATATCACACCCTACTCAATTTAAGGATAAGGTAATAAGGCGAGTTTCCCCGCCTTTGGCGTCAGGGTGCCAGAGTGTGGGCGATGGCGCGGAGCTGTTCCGCAATGGCCTGCAGATCTTTTCCCTGCTCGATTCGGGCGCCGCTGGAATGGCGTATCACCAAGCGCGCAGGCAGAATGGATGAGGTATGCGGCGCACCGCTGGTGCTGGCGAGGATCCGCCGCACCGCCTCCTTCCCCTGCAGATCGAGATCCAGCGACACCGTACTCAACGACGGATAGAAAAAAGAGCTTTCGTAGGTATCGTCATAGCCAATGACGGACTTCTCACCCGGCACCGCCACCTGATGCTGATGGAAGGCGCTGAGCACCCCCAACGCCATCTGGTCATTTCCTACCAGCACAGCGCTAAAATTGGGCGTTTCGCGCAGCATCTGCAGCGCACCGGCATAGCCGCTTTGCGCATCCCAGTTGCCGTGCAGGACGGTCACCGGCTTCAGACCGTAGCCCTGCAAAGTCTCCAGCCAGCTTTTTAACCGGAGTTTGGCCGAGACAGAATTGTCCGGTCCTGCCAGCAACGCGATCTCCCGATGCCCCATCTCATAGAGATATTTGACGCTGGCCCGCGTGCCGTCCGCCGGGTTAAACGAAACGTTAAACACGGAGCTGTAAGGATCAACATCGAGAAACAGGCAGACGATATCATCGTTGTCAGCGGCGATTTTCTGCGCCTGTTCGGTCTCCAGTGGCACGTTGATAATGACTTTGTCCACTCGCTGAGATTTCAGCTCATTGATAGAATCCTGGATACTTTGGTTGACGCTCTCATCGATCATCGAAATCAGAACCTGATAACCTTCCAGATTGGCATAACGTTTTACCGCCGTCGCCACCTGGGAAGGCGCATGCCAGGCCAGCGAAATAGTCACCAGCCCGACCGTCTGACTCTCCTTTCCCACCAGCTGCTGCGCCAGCCGGTTTGGCACATAGCGTAATGCCTCTATCGATTTCTCCACCTTGCGGCGCGTCGCTTCGGATACATTGGCAGATTTGTTGAGTACCCTGGACACGGTCTGGTAAGAGACGCCCGCATGACGGGCAACGTCTTCCAGAGTAGCGCTTTTAGACTTCATGCTCCGGTTCCTTATGTTGTTATCTCATGATTGTAACAGGGGCCATTTAAAAAAACGCTCACCGCCACCTCACGCTGCAAAATATCACCTAAAAAAGTATTACGTTCACAATACAGTGAATTGTGAATAACCTCACCTATCGCAACAAAAACTAGTGTGATTATTTGCAGTTAGTCACAAAACAATCATATCTCATTTGCCTGTAGTTACATTTAGACATTTTATTACATTAGTTATGTGAACGTAATACAAAACAATAAGAGGATAGAGATGAACACTACACTGCGTGCTCTTTCAGTCGCGTTAGCCGCTGCGCTAATTGCTCCTTCCGCGTTTGCGGCTTCCGCCGCGATCCCAACGATCGATTTCCATGGCTATATGCGCGCCGGGGTTGGAGTCTCCAGCGACGGTAGCGAAGTGGAATGGCAAAAAAATAAGCTGGGCCGTTTGGGGAACGAGTCGGATACCTATGGCGAGCTGGAGCTGGGCTCTGAAGTCTATAAGAAAGATGACGTCAGCTTCTATCTCGACAGTATGGTCAGCATGGTCTCCGACGGCTCTAACGATAATGAAACCACGCTGAACGATGATGCACAGTTCGGCTTACGTCAGTTGAACCTGCAGATAAAGGGGCTGATCCCTGGCGATCCAAATGCTGTGATCTGGGGCGGTAAACGTTACTACCAGCGCCATGATCTGCATATCATCGATACCAAATACTGGAACATTTCCGGCTCCGGAGCCGGGGTGGAAAACTATACTCTCGGCCCGGGCGCCGTCTCGCTGGCCTGGATCCGCGGCGATGCCAACGATGTTGACTATCGCGTCGATGGCGACAGCAACGTCAATATCAACTATATCGATTTACGCTACGCGGGCTGGAAGCCGTGGGCGGGCTCGTGGACCGAATTCGGTATCGACTACGCGATGCCAAACACCACGAAAAAACAGGATAGCTATGGCGGACTGTACGATGCTGACAACGGCGTCATGCTGACCGGTGAAATCAGTCAGGATATGCTGGGTGGCTATAACAAAACCGTGCTGCAGTACGCCAACAAAGGCCTGGCGCAGAACATGGTCTCCCAGGGCGGCGGCTGGTACGATATGTGGAACTACGTGAATGACGCCACCGGTTATCGTGTGATTAACACCGGCCTGATCCCGATTACTGAAAAGTTCTCTATCAACCACGTTCTGACCTGGGGCTCGGCGGATGACATTACCGACTATACCGACAAAACGCGGATGCTGTCGCTGGTCGCCCGCGGACAGTACCAGTTTACCGACTACGTGCGCCTGATTGGCGAAGTTGGCGGTTTCTATCAGAAAGACAGCTACAACAATGGCACCAGCTACAAACAGGCGGGTGAGAAATACACCATTGCGTTGGGCCTGGCGGACGGGCCAGACTTTATGTCACGTCCGGAATTACGCATTTTTGCTTCGTATTTGAATGACTCCGAAGATGGTAAACCGTTTGAAGACCAGACGGCGAATAATACCTGGAATTTCGGCGTGCAGGTTGAGGCCTGGTGGTAATCGCACACGGTTAAGACTCATACGTTATTTTTATCTCCTGCTGTAAGACTGTTAATTATCTTCCGGTAAACTTTATTGCCACTGCTGTCTTTGTCTTATTTTCGGGATAACCTGTTTTCAGGTTATCCCGTTTTATTTATTTCCGGGCAGCAAAATGTTCATCCAGAAGCTGACGCAGCGCATCGGACTGTTTACCGAAAATAGCATGCACCTGTTGACAAAGAATAATAACCCCCAGCGCGCCCTGCTGCTGTAATGCGTCCGTATCTACGTCTGCAAGATGACGAACAGTCACGCGCAGACGCGTAATACAGGCATCCACTTGCGTAATATTCGCTTCGCCGCCGAAGGCCTGAATAAGCGCCTCGATTTGCTGTTTTTCCGCCTCGCTTAATGGCTGTGCCGGACGCGCTGGGGAGAAATAGTGCAGGAAGGATTTTAAACTCACCATAATAAACTCCAGGTTTAAGATAAAAAAAGCCTGCTCGTCAGAGCAGGCGTGGAAAAGAAGAAATTACGCGTGACGACGGAGAATACGGCAATCCCATGCCGACAGGGTCAGTGGAGCCGACACCGCCGCGTCGGTCAGGCAATCCCAATATCCTTGCGGCAGGGTCAGGGTATGGTTTTGGGCGCTGTAGTTCTGCAGGAAGATAAAAGAGTTGTCACCGTCGGTGCGCGCAGTAGCCACCACGCCGGGTGGTAACTCCGTCGCTATCGCCCGCGGCAGGGCCAGCTCCTTGCTCAGGGTGGTAAAGAAATCGCGCTGGAAGGCTAAATCGTTGCGGGAGGCCACATGCCAGGCTTTGCCTTTCCCGAACTCGTTCACCGTCACAGCCGGCCGGCCGGCATAAAAATCATCCCGGTAGGTGGCCAGCGCCTGGGCGCTCTCTGTATGGATTAGTTCGCAGAGATGGCGCACCTGATAAGGGCCCTGCAGACCGCACTGATTCCCGGCAAGTCCCTGCACCAGATTAAACTCGCCGTCATTCAGGCAGTCGATCTCTTCCGCCCAGATCCCCAGCAGATTGCGCAGCGGGCCCGGGAAGCCGCCGAGATAGCAGAGATCGGACTCATTGACGATGCCGGTCCAGTAGGTGGTCACCAGGTGGCCGCCGTTGGCGACAAACGCCTCCGCCCGCCCGGCAAAGCCGTCGCGCACCATATATAACATTGGGGCAATCACTAACTGGTACGGCGTTAAATCGACATCGGCGTCAATCACATCGACGGCGATGCCCTGCTCCCAGAACGGGCGGTAGTGCTCGTTGACCGTCTTCTCATATTCCATCCCAAGATTGCGCGGCCCCTGGGCGTCATCCAGCGCCCAGCGGTTCTGCTGGTCGAAGATAATCGCTACTTTCGCCTCGGTGCGACAGCCCCTCACCTCCGGCAACTTACTGAGGATCTCGCCGAGCTGGCAGACTTCGCGGCCAATGCGGGTATCAATATGTCCGACGTGGTCGACCACTGCGCCGTGAAATTTCTCAACCGAACCGCGGCTTTTCCGCCACTGGAAATACTGCACCGAGTCGGCGCCATGCGCCACCGCCTGCAGCGAGGAGAGAATATGCATTCCCGGCTTCTTCAGTTTGCTGGTCGGCTGCCAGTTGGTGGCGCCCGGCGTGGACTCCATCAGCACAAACGGCTTACCGCCCTTCAGGCTGCGCATCATGTCGTGATACATCGCGGTGTAGCAGGCCAGCGCAGTTTCGTCTTTATCGCGGTGCCACATCGGATAGCTATCCCAGGAGATGAAATCCAGCACCTCCGCCAGCTGCCAGTAGTCGTAATCGTAGAAATATTCCATAAAATTGGTGGTCACTGGCAGAGCGGAATTCGCCGCTTTCAGCGGAGCAATTTCATGGCGGCAAAAATCGGTCACCTGAGCGGTGTTAAAGCGATGCCAGTCAAGATTGAGACCGTGGATCGACATCTCGCCCTGCGGCGCAGGCGATTCAATCTGCGACCAGTCAGTATAGGTATGGCTCCAGAAGGTGCTCCACCAGGCCTGGTTGAGATTCTCCAGGGTCTGGTAACGCGCCTTCAGCCAGTCGCGAAAACGATTCTGGCAGAGATCGCAATGGCATTCGCCGCCATATTCGTTGGAAATATGCCAGCCCAGCACCGCCGGGTGTGAGGAATAACGTTCAGCCAGCAGGCTATTGATTTTCAGAGTCTTCTCGCGATAGACCGGCGACGACATACAATGATTGTGACGGCCGCCGTGCAGGGCCGGCACCCGATCGCGCCCCACCCGCAGAACCTGCGGATAGCGTTGCGACATCCACGCCGGACGCGCGCCGCTCGGCGTGGCCAGAAAAACATGTATACCGGCGGCATACAATTTATCCAGAATAGTGTCCAGCCAGGCGAAATCAAACACCCCTTCGCGTGGCTCCAGTTTCGCCCAGCTAAATATTCCCACCGACATCACATTGCATTTTGCCTGCTGCATCATGGCAATGTCTTTATCAATAATATCGGGGTCATTCTCCCATTGCTCCGGATTATAATCCGCGCCATGCAGCAGCGTATTAACCTTCGGATGTAAAGGTGCAAATTTATTCATAATAAACTTCCTGAAAAGAACGACAAAAAAATCAATTAAATACTTTTACCGACGGCAATACTTTTCCCTGGCAATCAAATAGCGCCTGATTTTCACGCGCATTACCCTCTTTCCACTCGTCATGGATATATTTCATTCCCGCCGGCGTGGCCCAGGTATTTCCCGGCACGGCAATCCATGTTGGTTCCCAATAGAAAATACCTTTACCACGCTGGTCAGGCACATTAACCACCGCCTGCATTAAATCGTGAATATAGTTATATTGCCCCTGTACGGTGGCGGGATATCCCCCATCCTTTTCTTCTTTCGCCTGGAAACTATTTTCCGCGTTATCGCAGTTGGCTAGGGTATAGGCATAGGCCGCCTCGACGACGATGACGTCTTTGTTATAGCGTTTGCTGATGTCATCCATATTGGCCTTCAGGGCGCTGATCGGCCCATTCCAGTAGGTGTACATCGACAGACCAATCACGTCATACGGTACATGGCGCTTGTCAATCTCATCAAACCACCAGCGGAAGGTATCGTTCTTGGTCCCTTCGGCCAGATGCAGCATGATTTTCACATGCTCGCCGTTACGTAGATTCTCCTTCAGGCCATCAATGGCCGAGTTCAGCAGGCCGGCCAGTCGGTCGAACTCGCCGCCCCCCTGCCCCCAGCTTTTCCCTTCCGGCCACAGGATGCCGCCGTTGATTTCATTGCCAATCTGCACCATATCCGGCAGCACGCCCGCCTGCTTAAAGCGGGCGATGGTATCGCGGGTATAGTCATGAATTGCCGTTTTCAGCTGCGGGTAATCCATCTTTTCCCAAGCTTTCGGCTTGAACTGCTTGCCGGGATCGGTCCAGAAATCGCTGTAGTGAAAATCAAGCAGCAGTTTCATCCCCTGGACTTTCGCCCGCTTCGCCAGCGCCAGGGTGGTGGCCAGATCATTGTTCCCACCGCCATAGTCCTCGCCGCTCGCCGATTGCGGATCCACCCACAGACGGAGGCGGACATAGTTGACGCCGTTCTCTTTCAGAATAGCGATCGGATCCTTGCGCTGATTATTCTGATCGTAGAACGTCGCCCCGTGCTTTTCGGCGTCCAGCAACGTGGAGATATCCGCGCCTTTGATAAAGTCCGCCGGCATGCCTTGAAAGGCGCGGGTTTCAAGCTCGTCCGCGGCCAGAGAAGAGGTGGAAAAACTGCATGCCAGACAAACCGCAAGCCATGCGGGTGTGAATCTTTTCATGTGCTTATCCTTTAGTGCTGCCCGAGGTCAGGCCGGAGACGAAGTATTTTTGTAACGCCAGGTAGAGGATCGCCACCGGTACGGCGATCAGCACCGCCCCCGCCGCGTAGGTGGTGTAGCTGGCACCCATTTTTTGCGCCACCAGGTTATACAGACCGATAGGCAGCGTGTATTTATCCGGGGTACGCAGGATGGTACTGGAGAGGATGAAATCCCCCAGCGGCCCAGTGAACGAGAACAGCGCCACCACCGCGAGGATCGGCCTCGACAACGGCATGATGATCTCGATAAAGATGCGAAAGCTGCTGGCACCGTCCATGCGAGCGGACTCATCCAGGTCTTTAGGGATCGCATCGAGATACCCTTTCATCAGCCAGGTATTCATCGGGATCATCCCTCCGACGTAGATCAGCACCAGCGCCAGATGGCTGTTAATCAGGCCAAGCAGTTGCGACAGGACAAAGATCGCAATCAGCGCAGAAAACTGCGGGATCATCTGCAGCAGCAGGAACAGCATCAGCCCGTTCTGCCGCCCTTTAAAGCGGAAGCGGGAGAAGGCGTAAGCGGTAAAGCTAACGCTAATCAGGGTCAGTACCATGGTCAGGAAGCTGATTTTCATCGAGTTCCAGTACCAGGTGAGGTAATTCACATTGCCATTGAACAGATCGGCATAGTGCTGGAACGACACATTTTCCGGAATGATTGAGGTACTGAGCAGGCTATTGCCGGCGTTCAGCGATGCCCCGACCGTCCAGACCAGCGGATAGATAATCACCACCGAGACCAGGATGACCACCAGCCAGGTGAGAGAGAGTCGGATCCACTTTTCGCGTTTAATACTGGGTGATTGAGCCATGTTGCTTCCCTTACGCCATGTCGTCATTTTTGAAGGATTTGGTGGCGCGGAACTGCCACAGCGCCAGGCCGACGACAAAGATCGACAGCAGGATCGTGATGGTCGCCGCGATGGCGTACTGCGACGAGGACATCGTCAGCTTATAGATCCACGACACCAGAATATCCGTCCCGCCGGCGTTAGAACCCACCACCGCAGGGCCGCCGTTGTTGAACAGGTAAATGATGTTAAAATTATTAAAGTTGAAGGTGTACTGGGTGATGATTATCGGCGCGATCGCGTACAGCACCAGCGGCAGAGTGATGGTGCGCAGACGGGTAAACGCGCTGGCGCCGTCCATCGTTGCGGCTTCATACAGATCGTCCGGGATCGCCTGCAGCACGCCGGTGGTCATGGCAAACACAAACGGGAAGCCAAGCCAGGTCTGCATCATAATCAGCGCCGTTTTGGTCCAGAACGGATCGGTGAGCCATGCCTTCGGACTGATGCCGAAGAATGAAAGGATCGCGTTGTTGATGACCCCAAAGGAGTCGTTGAACATCCCGGCAAAGACGAGGATGGTGACAAACCCCGGCACCGCCCACGGCAAAATAAAGATGGTGCGGATCAGCGGTTTAAAGCGCAGATCTTTTTGGTTGACCAGAATCGCCAACAACACGCCCACCGTACACTGCAGAGTGGTCGCCAGCAGCGTCCATACCACGGTCCACTGCAGCACATCCAGGAAGGTGGAGCGCCAGATGGAGAGGGTGAAAATATTGACGAAGTTTTTCAGCCCCACCCAGTCAACCAGCTTCGCTGGCGGCGTGTGGTACAGGTTGTAGTTGGTGAAAGCGATGGCAAAACCAAAAAGAATCGGAAAGATCACCACAAAGACCAGCAAAATAAAACCCGGGGTGATCATCAGGTACGGAAAGCCGTCGCTTAGCAGCATCTGGTACTGCTTACGCACGCTGTTGAGAACGCTCCCCTCATCACGTTTTTTACCGTTGAGCCACGCATCACGCAGCGAGAGGAAATAGATCAGCACGCCAAAGGCGACGATCAGCACGCTGATAATCCCCTCGGCTAACAGGAAGATAGAGTTATCGCGCGGTACCTCCTCGCCCAGGGTATATAGCCCCCACAGCCCCTCGCGCAGGAAATCATAAAAAATACCCAGAAAGCTGCTCAGCAGCGCCAGGAAGACCAGCCCTTTCAGCCACTGGCGATGATAAAACTGACCGAAACCCGGCACGATTGCAAGTAGCAGGCCGCACCACGCATGCCGCCCGGGCCCGCGCGCGTCGCCAAAATTTTCGCTGGAATGGATGCTCACACTCAACTCCTTCTACAAACGGGAGGTCCCCCTCCCGCTCGGTGACTTCACGTAACGGTGAATTACTGATTGCTGGCCTGCATTGCTTCGATCTGCATCGTGATCTGTTTCACCGCATTATCGAGCGCGGCCTGCGGCGCCTGCTTGCCGGTGAGGCTCAGTTCAAGCGCGGCATTGGCCGGCCCCCACACTTCCCCCATCTCCGGAATGCCCGGCATCGCCACCGCCCGCGCCGACTGGATAGCGACGGCGCTGGCCTTTTGGTCGTTTTTAATCAGCGGATCGTCAATCATCGCCTTCAGCGGCGGAATTTCGCCGGTGGCGACATAGCGGTCTTTCACATACTGCGGCTGGTTGATGAACTCGATAAACTGTTGCGCCATCGCTTTGTCTTTACTCCAGGTCGATACCACATAACCTTTGACGCCCAGGAAGGAGCTCATCGGCTTACTGTCCGGTAGGGTCGGCAGCGGCGCCACGCCATAGTTAATGCCAGCGGCTTCATATGGCTGGAAGGCCCAGGGCCCATTGATCACCGCCGCCGCTTTTTTCTCGGTAAACAGCGAATCGATGGCATTCAGCCCGTTATCGCCGAGGATCCCCGCCGGAAAGACCTTCTCGGCATAGAATTTTTTCAGGAAGGTGACGGCTTCCACTGCGCCGGGGGTATTGAGGCCCACCTGCTGCGGGTTAAAGCCGCTGCTGTCGTTTTTAGCAAAGATATAGCCGCCCATCGGGCCAATCGCCCCCCAGCTGTAGTAGATCTGGTCAAACTTGGCGAGCAGGCCGTATTTGTTCTGCTCGCGCTGGGTTTTCGAGTAGTCCAGCCAGGCCTGCAGGCTGTCCAGCGGCTTGTCGATCAGGTCCTTGTTGTAGATAAGCACCAGAGTTTCCACCGCCTTCGGGATCCCATACAGCGCGTTGTCCATGCGGAAGGCATTGATGGAGGCTGGCGTAAAGGCATCCTGTTTCGCCTGATCGACGCTGAGCGGCGAGAGAAGTCCCTGAACCACGGCGCCGCCGAGCTGGTCATTCGGGATCACCAGCACGTCCGGCCCAATGCCCGCCGGCCCGTCGAGACGCAGTTTTTCCAGCTGCTGGGCATAAGGCATCTCCTGCAGATTGACCTTCACGTTGTACTGCTTTTCAAAATCGCTAACCGCGGTTTTAATACCCGCGGATTTCTTAATGTCTTCCCAGACGTTGAGCTGCCCGGCGGCGTGCGCCTGCAGGCTGGTGAGTTGCCCCACCGCCAGGGTGGTAAGGATTAGTGCAGCAAGCGTGTTCTTTTTCATTATCAACCTCATGTGAAGGTATAACAATTTAATGGTTTTTATGTGACTTACGTCTGCCAGTTAGAAAAATAAATCATTTCAAACTGCCGTATTACATTGAAAACATGTTCTGATTCGCTTTTGTTATACGCTACGCTTTGATCGTTGATAAAACTACCATAATCTGCCAGTTGTGTGATCATCCTTGCAGAAATGAAACGTCCCTGTATGGCGCAAAATCCGTGGAAGTTATAGTTAGACCATGACTTTACTGCTGTTGAACATCGTCACACCGATTTGTTATACGTAATACAAATCATACTCAACATAGTGACAAACCAACGGCAAATAACAGCTACTCACTCCGGGGAATGTGGATGTCCAATATACGACTGAGGAATGTCACCAAAAGGTTCGGCAGCACGGTGACGCTGCACCAGGTCAATCTCGATATTGAAGATGGCGAGTTTGCCGTTTTCGTCGGCCCTTCCGGTTGTGGAAAATCGACGCTGCTGCGCATGATTGCCGGGCTGGAAGAGGTCAGCGAAGGAGAAGTGCTGATCGGCGATGAGGTGATGAATGATGTGGTGCCCGCCCGCCGTGGCGTGGCAATGGTCTTCCAGTCCTATGCGCTCTATCCGCATATGACCGTGGCGGAGAATATGGGCTACGGGCTGAAGGTGAATAAAGTGCCGAAGGAGGAGATCCGCCGCCAGGTGGAAATGGTGGCCAAAACCCTGCAGCTCTCGCACCTGCTGGACCGTAAACCGAAGCAGCTCTCCGGAGGACAGCGGCAGCGCGTGGCCATTGGCCGCGCGATCGTGCGTAATCCCCGGGTGTTTATGTTCGATGAGCCGCTCTCTAACCTTGATGCGGAGCTGCGCGTCGATATGCGCCTGCATATTGCCCGTCTGCACCAGGAACTGAAAACCACCATGGTGTATGTCACACATGATCAGGTGGAAGCGATGACCCTGGCCGATAAAATCGTGGTGATGAACCACGGGAAAGTCGAACAAATGGGTTCGCCGATGGCCCTGTATTACAATCCGGTCAACAAATTCGTCGCCGGCTTTATCGGCTCGCCGAAGATGAACTTTTTGCCGGCCGTCGTCAGCGACTGGCAGCCGGAATGCTTAACGGTCACCCTCGCGCAGGACCATCAGCTGACCCTGAATATCGCCACCCAACCGCTGAAGCCCGGCGCTGCGGTAACGTTAGGGATCCGGCCAGAACACCTCACTCCGGAGGTCACTACTGGTACGGTGGTGGAGTTTCAATGTGAAGTGGTGGAACGTCTGGGTAACAATACCTACCTGTTTGGCCAGTGCTACGGCCACGATAACGTCAAGGTTTTGCTGCCCGGCGACGTCCATTTCCGCCCGTGGCAGAAGATTAATCTGGCCTTCGATGAGCGCTTCTGCATGGTCTTTGATGAGAACGATCTGCGCATCAGCGCCGACATCACGGCGCCGGACGCGCACTAAGCCAACATTTTTGTCATCTACGCTGCGTATGTTAAAGTCTATCCTAGCTATGAGGAATCTCTAGAAATGCGCGAGTAAACAAAGGCAGGCATAGGGTTTTGTGATTTACTGATTTGTGCTATCAATTCAGGGAGATCAACTCTATGCCTACTCGTCATGTATGTCAGAATTTTTTCCGTGATGCTCTCGCGCCGTTTCACAAATATCTACAAAATTCTCTACTGGATGCCACCACTGCGCTCATTAAGGGCACATTTCTCATGCTGACCAGTATTAGACGTTATTTGCCCGGCAACGCACAAGTCAAAAACAAAATTAAACGAGTGGATCGTCTGCTTGGTAATGAATTGCTTCATCATGATAGCCATATGATTTAAAAATATTATTACCACCATGTGTGTAAGTTCACAGAGATATTGCAACTGCCTCCGGATAAGTAAAGGGAGATTGCTATGTTAATGCAACATGTCGGCGTCGGGTATTTGGGTTATCACCGTGCAGCCATCTATGCGATGAAACACTCTGTTATGCCTGAGATCGCCAAATTAAGAATGAAAGCACTGCACTTCTGGGAATGAGATGAACGGTGCGCTGGGCAAAGCTGCACTGATCTTGAGGGTGTAAGTCCCTCCGTAGAAAGGACCAGCCAGACCTCTACGTAGCGAGTCTTGCATCTCCGGCGGTAACAAAGGAGATGAAGCGTAGACAGCGAAGCACCCGAGCCGAAACCAACTGGTGAACGTGACAGATCCGAAATACATTTTAATCGTGTGTGCCGAAAGTTTCGTTCAGCTTGCAGGCAACAGCGGTTGCATGGTCACACTGGCGAGCATCCATGCAACCGCACACACCGGAGCCGCAGGCGTCGGCGTGTTTGCAGAGAACAGTGTGGAACCCAGGAGCTCCTGATGCCTCTCAAGGGAACGAGTATCTCAGGTACAAGTGCGAAAACACAAGACCACAGAAACGGGTATCAGGAAGTCGGAGTCAGCCATAGTAGTGATGAAGCGAGTAATGATCGTGGATCGAAGGGCTGACGGACAGATCGAACGTGAGAGAGAAACAATGACCGTACACAGCAACGACGGACTATCATGGTTAACGAAACTTGAGCGTATAGGCGAGAAATCAGCAGCCAACAAACATAAGATGTTCAGTAATCTGGGGCATCTGGTGAACGTTGACATGCTGAAAGGACAATTCCTGCTACTCGACGGGAATAAGGCTACAGGTATTGATGGTATGGACTAAAGCCGCTTACAGTGAACGCCTTGATGAGAACATTACTTCTCTCATCGTGCGTATACGCAGAGGGACGTATCACCCGCAAGCGGCAAGAATCACGGAGATACCAAAAGAGGACGGCAGTAAACGGCCGCTGGCTCTCTCGTGCATCGAGGATAAACTGGTGCAACTTGCTGTCAGCGATATTCTCAGCAGTGTCTATGAGCCACTGTTTCTGCCCTGCTCATACGGTTTCCGACCGGGATTAAATTGTCATGCTGCTTTGAAGGCTTTGCAACAGCAAACGTTCCGCAACTGGAATGGCGCGGTGGTGGAAATCGACATCCGAAAGTATTTCAACACAATTCCACATACTGAATTGATGAATTTACTGCGGAAGAAGACATCAGATCGTCGTTTTCTCAGGCTGGTCGAGGTCTCAATAACGGCACCTGTTATCAGGGGGAAAGAGATATCAGAGAATGAACAGGGTTGCCCGCAGGGTTCGGCCCTGTCGCCAATACTCGCTAATATCTACCTGCATCATGTAATAGACGAATGGTTTGCTCAAATCACGCGTTCACACATCCATGGGCGGGCTGAGATGGTGAGGTATGCTGATGATATGGTATTTACCTTTGAGTTCTTTAGTGAAGCAAAACGCTTCTTTAGGAGGCTACCGAAAAGGCTGAATAAATATGGTCTGGAGTTGCATTGTGATAAATCACAATTAATTCCCGCGGGTCATATAGCAGCAATGAGAGCTAACCAGTCGGGAAAACGCCTGCCTACGTTTAATTTTCTGGGATTCACATGCTACTGGGGTAAAACACGAAAAGGACACTGGCGTTTAAAGTTAAGCAGCCGGAAAGATCGTTTCGCAGCCAAACTAAAGGGCCTCAGAGATTTCCTCTGGAGAAATCTGAATGCCCCCAATAAAAGGCTTGTTCTGAATACCATCATCAGAGTAATCAGAGGCTGGATAAATTATCACTGTATATCTGATAACCAGAGGCGTGTGAGTCAGTTTATATTCCAAAGTACGCGAATAATCTACAGATGGTTTAATCGTAAAGGTGTGCGTCGCCGAATGACGTGGAAAACGCTGAATATAATCCTGAAAATGCTGGGTTTTCCATCGAGATGGAAAACCCGTTCACTGTTCGCTTCTTGCTGAAATGTGTGTGGGAACACTGATCTGTCGGGAGTCGGATGCGGTAGTTCCGCACGTCCGGTTCTGCGGAGGGGCCCGCCCGGGTGACCGACGGGTCTACTCACCCATCCCCTAACGGTCAAAAATCGTGGCGTTGACAATTTATTTAATTGTGTAAACAGAGCCTCTTAGCGAAAGGCCCTTATGCATCATCTGACGTTAAAAGTCACTACACCCAAGATGACGTTCAAAGTGTCATAGTCCCGTCCCCTGCGCTGAGGACAAAGCTACGCATTAACGACAAATCCACGCAATAAATTACGATAGTTCGGGCATAAGCCCCCATAATTCAGTTATGTCGTGGTCGGCCCCGGTTACTTTTTTCGGGAAGTCTGCTATGCCACCAAATAATACCAAGTTCTTTTTGATCCTGTTTGGCCAGGTAGCTGAGGGCGTAACGTAAGTCGTCTACCGCGGACTTATCACTATAGTGAATCACGTGATCGATACGCACCGGGTATTTGTCTTTAGCCCGGCACAGGTGAAAGTACCCCTCCCCTTCCGTGATTCGCCTCCAGATATCCCCCAGTTGCCTGGATAACCGATAAGATTTCTTGTAACGTTGCCCATCCAGGTAGCCGATAAAATGAATATGGAGTCCTTTGTCTGGTGTATATTCCATTACCCAGTAATATCCTGCCAGCATCGTTTGGGTTTCACTAAGTAAGCGGTATATTTCCATACACATACTGTGCTTACAGGAATAGCCGAAACTGGGCGTGCCTTTCTTGTAGGCAAAATCAATTCTGAAAGGCAACAGTTTAGAAAAACGTTGAAACAGACCTTCCATGTGTTCATTCACATCTTTCAGAATCATGAAATTCATCTCGTAATTGGGATTAGCATTATACATTTTATAGTCCTTACTTTATAAAACTCACAGGAAGAGGAAATTACGTAAATACTGAGAGTACAGAAACGCTGTACCACGGCATTAATAAACGAAGTAAACCAGCAGCACAGACAACCTGATAAAACTGTTTTGCATTACCTCATTGCTGTCATGAGGTAATAGATTCAGAGACTCTCTTAAACTGAGGAACAGTACGAATTACAATGGTAAAAACACACCTCATAGAATTGAGTTTAAGAAAGCATCATTCAATCACTTACAGGAAGTAATCTGATCTTCACAAAAGTCAATATCGGGTAGCCACAGACAACACCACTATTGACACTTCCGCACCATTAAATAAAAACAGAGGCTCTGCAGAGAGACTCTACAGATATTTAACCTCACCACAAGAAGATTATTACACACAGAAAATATTATATTTTCCCATACCTATAAACTGTAACGGAGCTATAACATACGAAATAAAGATAATATATTTCTAATAGAGTTCTGGCACGCATCTGGTGTCAAGTACACACCTACAGACTAAACAGAATGGTTAGCGTAAAGAGGAGTGACACTACCATGTAAAAGAGATAAGGCAACATAACAGATAATATAACTCCCATTAATAATACTAATTAACCTAAATTATTTATTGAACACAAAAATAATGAGGGGGTCTCCTCATCCAAGACTAAAGCCAGCAATATCCTGAACAACACTCTATCCAATAGTAAATCATGGTTATACCAGTTATATTTGCTGACTGACCTGTACCAGAGTTCTGTAATACAACAACGCTGACATGGTAAAGGCATTAGTCTCCTCCGCAAGTAGCAGAGGAGACTATATGTTACTCAACGATTAAGTCGTTCAGAGGTCAAAGTTAGGTGCGACATACCACGTTTTTCCCTCAATAACCGGTACAACTCTGTTTTGTTCATGCAGTAAATCCAGTAACCAGTTGAGTTTATCTTTTTTACGGAAACGGTTCGGACCACGCTGTAAAATGTCATTTTTTTTCATACAGGGTATCCCCTTCTCAATGCAATAGCTTTTTATCCAGCTAAAAAGTTCAAGCTCCTCTGGAATGAGTCGCATAGTTACGGTCTGGGCAGAGTTTTCAAACGTTAGCGGACTGGATAACCGAATATACTCATTACCATACCATATTGCTAATTCTCTCGCCATTTCAGCAGTGTAGGGGGAAATGTCACCTTCCTCACCGCTAAAATGGTGAATAAGTCCTGCCAGTCTTGCCATATACTCTGCATTTTTAGCAGCATATTCTCTGAAGTCTCTTAAAGGCCCCAGAACCGCCATCTTCGATTCCACATCGTTGTAATAGTCCATCCAGATTCTGGCCGCCTGAGGAGAAAAGTGAAGGCAACGCCGCTCTCCCCTCATAGCCAGGCTTTCATCAATGAGTTCATTTATCCTCTGTTCAAACAAATACTGATACTGTGATGAATAATTATCTCCGGTTATTATCCTTGTCCCCTGCGTTGATGTTGGTTGACACATCAAAAACCTTGCATGATGTCCTGACGTTTTCACAAGTTCTTTTTTTCGTGTACAAAAACCTTTCTGGTAAACATCAGGCTGAATCATCACCGATACCGTCAGTCTTGGATCCTTCAAAATAATTCCGGGAGATGATTTCCTGTCGATGAAAAGAGAACCACCATCCCACAAAGAGTTAAGTATTCCAAGTTTACTCATTGCCCGACCATCAAAAATTATTCCTCCTTCACTGGATACAAGAGCAAAAGAGCGATTGCTGTCGGAATAATATTTTAACATTCCCTCTATCGTTGTCTCATTGAAAATTGTCCGGTGTATCTGCGGCGGAACAGGACATTTATTCAGATGTCTTTTAAGCTCTGACTCTGTTGCCTTACAATCTTTACCGGCGCGAATTTCTTTATGCAATTTTGACTCCAGTGCTTTTTGCTTTTGCTCCCATATTTCCTTTTCTGTACTGTAATTCTCAACCAGTTTCGCGTATTCTTCCGCCAGGGCTTCATCCCTGAGATAAAATGCTTTCATAAACACTTTATCCACGGTCGTTTTCCTTTCACCGGAATCAGCCAGAATCAGAGAGTAAAGATTAACAGGCCCACATAAATTTCCTGGCCTGCATACATCAGCCTGATTCTGGCTGGAAACTGACATCGCTGTTAATGCGGATGTTGCCACCAGAGCCAGGGGTGCCTGTGTATTTTTTTGAGTTTCAATTATTGCATTTCTCACCAGCGGTGGTAGTGCATATGTCGGGTAAGGTTTTTCCAGTGCAAGTACGGACATAAACACCTCTATTTTTATTAAAAGGTCAGTAAAGTAGCAGCAACTCCCGCTATAATAGCGAAAATAGCTGCTATTAAGGCCTAATGTTCTGAGAACATACAGAGTATCTGTAGTTCTGATGTTTAATAAACCGATAAAATCAATTAAGTCCAGACCATGTTATTCACCACGAAATATCATTCATATTTCTCATTCTTAATACCTCCTGAAAATTATTTCATCAACATCTTATCCATGGTCGTTTTCCTTTCTCCGGGATCATCAAGAACCATAGAGTAAATATTAGTGATTCCTGGTCTGCCCCCCTCAGCCTGATTCTGACAGACAATTGATATCGCTGTTAATGCTGATGTTATCGTCATAGCCAGAGATGCTTTTTCATTTTGTTGAGCTTCAATTATTGCATTTCCAATGCATTGATGGTTACGTATATACTGGATATCGAGTATCCGATTTGATGTAAGACATAAATGCTCCCTTTTTCATAATGAGTTTCGGGTATAGCAGCTATTCCCGCTACAATAGCGACAATAGCTGCTATACAGACTGCATATTCTGAAATATTCAAACAGTTCATCTGGTCTGTATCCACCAGAGAAGGTCGCTGAATAACCATCCACAGGATTTCTTTCCGATAGACTTACGTGGTGGAAATTTTCCCTCCCGTTCAAGTTTCCACGCTTGTGTACGAGAAACTGACGTGATCTCATATCGTTCCTTTTCACGTACCAGTCTGTCGTATTCAATCCCATAAGCTTTCAAAATGACCAGACGCTGTTCATCTGTTAATGAAACCCACATACTACTCTCCTGATATATCAATACTTTTTTACTCCTGACATGAGAATGAAATGACTAAGTTTCCCAGATAAACAATTAGTGGAAGTCACTGTCATTCAGCCCGTCAATACCTGACAAATAAAATGTAATGCTATGATTTTTACAGGTCAAAATATTGAATTACATTATTAAAATGACTTTTTATAGAAAAATAAAAATATACCGAGTCAAATAAAAACAAATTATAATAAATAAAAACAAAAGATTAATATTAAAAATCCATTATGACGATTTTTATTGACTACAATAAGGCGTAGATATATAAATTAATCCATGTAATGTTCAGGCAAGGCATGGAGGAGTCGCAGGAAGGTGAAATATTTCAATCTAATTTGTGATAGTCATCACAAAAATAAGCTATAACAAGTGGAGGAAAAAACAATCTGTTGCTGAACAGACAGAATCAGGCTACGAATAATCAGAAAATAAAGCAAATACTCTTATACAGAAGAAGCAGGGGTAACTGACGGAGACAATCACAATCAGGAGAAAATTATCGTAAATAATGTATAAAATCTCAGGATATAAACAAATGTACACAAGCTATCCACGTAATCAGCGGCTGTCTCAGGATTACCGTTTCATTTCAGTGGACGACATCGATTCTGTCTGACAGTGGGCCAATATGTGGCAAGCAAAAAACTTCTGACATCATGGTAACTCGGGCAATGCAACAAAAGTATGATCGTGTTTTATCCGGCGAATCCCACCCATTCCCTGGCATATACGAGGCGGTTTCCGAACAACTCCTTTTACTCATTTTTAAGGCTCGTCAGCTATATCAGAATCCAGAGTATCGCCCCTGGTTTGAAGAACAGCACAGAGTTCTCTCTGCATTACGTGCTAATACAAAGCTCTTGAGAATCTTTAGAGAACAAAGAAACGCGGATGAACCAGAGCTTATTATTAAAGAATCTACATTTCCCCAACTCACTAATTCTGATCTTACAGATGCGCTTAATATTATGTGCCATTTATACAATGGTTTTGATGAAGGAAATATCAGCCTGAAAACCTGGGGGGCGATGCAAGAAGTACAGACAACATCAACCTTTATCAGCCCGAGACCGGGAACCTGGAAAACACCTGAACTGACAAAGTTTGTAGAAGATGATTTATTTAATATTCTGACTGAATGTAAAGCCTGGAGTTCACCAATTCCAGCAGAGGCCCGACAGGGGTATTGCCACCAGGATCTCTCTGTTGCACACTCCTGCACCTCAGAGTTACTGGCACACCTGAATCAATACCATGAAATTGATGAATCAGCAATACTTGCCAGAGTTATTAGTACGACGATTAACGGATTCTACAAGAAAAAAAATACAGACCTTACGGAATGGCTATCCCCTTTTAAAGAGGAACATAAAATATTCAGGGATTGTCCGGAGCAAAATACCGGGGATGTAATCAGACTGAAAGAGCAACTGTTGAAAACAGGACGTATAGAATTCGTGAATAATTTGTGTCAAGTCGCCAACTGGTATGAAATTAAGTCAATATACGATGAATATGTCCGTCTTTATGCCAATGAAATCATTAGTTGGTTCAACAAAACCATGGCGTATTTTAAACCAACAGATTTTATCCGATATACATGGAAATTCGCAACAGTTACTCCGGATAAAGATACAGAAACCGGGCATACAACTGCATGGGAAAAGGATTATTGCCAGATAACCATACAACGTGATGAACTTCTGAGGTTGATTCACACTAATACCCTTCAGGATGCAGTAATTTATCTTTGTCATTGTCTGCAGGAGAAATACAAGAAATCATCCCAGAATGAGACAGAGTTTCCAGGAATAAAACCTCCGGCATCAGAGAGTGAAATTAATATAACAGATAATATTGAATTTTATTCTCTTCTGGAGCTCAGTAAAGATAATGAGAAGCGGCTGGAAACATTTCAAAAATGGTATGAAAAAAATAAAGTTTTGTTAGAAAGTCATAAACAAAAACGAACAGAGAAGATTGACGTTGCCGTACGACTTGTAGGGCTGAAAGCCTATGATCTGCATGAAGGTATTCCGGATAGGCCAAAACGAAAAGTTAAAGATGGCATAAATGAAGACATCAAAGCCGATACCAGTTTACGCCTGTCAAAGACAAATATAAGTGATACGTCGCTAAACCGTTATCGCCGCACTGTTAAGGAGATTATCAATAACGAAATCGACGTATTCCTGTTGGAACAGAAGAAAAAAAATAAAAGATTTCCCTACAGTGAAGATAGAGATGTGATTCGACCTTTATGGGGCAAATGCCTGACCGGACAGTAACTCCCTGAGGGGATAACAGCCCGGTTATCCCCTGTTCGTTATGCCTCGGTATACCGGAGTTCCAGGGACACGAGACAATCGGCAAATTATGCGGCTTTTCCATTAACAGATTCGGCCACAAGAACAACACCGTGTTTGTTTCGATCAGGATGTTCACTCCAGATTTCTGATTCAGGAATACTTTCCCCATCATAGCAGATCCGATCACCATCAAACGGATAATACCGTGCGGAATCTGTATCTAAGATAAACACCTTAAGATTCGTTGAACGACGCGCTATATGCTGCCAGAGGGCTTTACCTCCTTCATATTGCTCGTTATCACTTAATAGTATAACGCCTGCTTTTGTGGCTATTGTTTCATAAACAAACGTAGCAAGGCCAACATCACGTACAGCGCCATCGACAACAATCCCTTCAATCTGAGCAACGTCCTGTTCTTCCCAGAATTTCCGGACAAACACCCCTTCAAGCTGTGAACGACGCTGAAGCTCCAGAGTGGCAACAACCTTATGGCGAATATCACCATCAATAACAGAAGGTGCAGCTTCGATTACCGCAGCGAACGGAGTCTCTGGATCCCAGATGATCTGGTAAAGCACGCCCTGAATAGTTACTCCATCCAGTATCGAAAAACGGCGGGCTACAGTAGCAGGAGAGTAAGACATTGGAATGACAGCTATTTTATGGCCTAAAATTTGAAAACATTAGTATCAATACTGACCTCATCAGTCTGAGCATATATTGATAAAGTTTTTATGTTTACACTCAATAAATACCTTGCCAAACAACTAATAGCGATGTCTACATTGCCATTCGACATGCTTACAATTTTTGTCAACAAGAAAGTGAATTTATATCAACGGTAAGAAGTAAACACGAGGACACCAAAACCAAATGTACACACTTTTGTGCTTTGTGTCCCCTGTGTGTACCCAAATGACAAGCTGCAAGAAAATCTAGGCACACACTTATCTAACTTATTGATTTAAATGGTGCCGATAATAGGAGTCGAACCTACGACCTTCGCATTACGAATTATAAGAATCCGCTTCTAATTCAAAGCATTACCCCATCAACACTGCGCTCACACGTCCCACCACATCAAAACATGTAAAGCCTTGCAAGCCATTGCGAGGCCTTATATGTCTCAGTTTTGTCCCACCTTGTATTACGACTTGCATAGCCAATGAAGATAAACGTAACGACAAACGGCACTGCAGTCTTCTTTTCTTTCACGACTTCCCCACACCCAGCATGCATACCTTTCTGCCACAACTGTAGTGAATGTCTGTTATGAGCGAAATATAGTCATTGACTACCGAATCTCTTTTCGCCGAAACGCGCTACTAAATAGCTAGCGCGTGCGCAATGGCACGTTAGTGCTGATATACGTCAGGAGTAAAGCGTGATGTAAATTTTTCTGATGAATTTTCAGAATGTATCATCCGGGCTTACCGATGGCAGTGTCGTTTCGGCTCAAAAAGGTGTGAAATATAAATAGCAGCGCTGATGTTTAAATAATTATCAAGTCTGGCATGATGAGAGAGAAACTTAACTTATGCGAGGATCGCAAGTATGCTGAATCTTATCGTTGTCGGAACCCCCAAATACTACACTTTTTTTTCTGAACCCAGTGGCAATGACTCTTTCCCTGTGTCGCGACTCTTCGAATCCACGCCAGAGTCTCTTAGAAGCAGATTGCTTCCCCTGACTGAAAAAACCTATCATTTTCTTCAGGAACTGCCCGTTGTATTTATGTCCGAGCCGGAAATTGAATTCGATGAAGATAATGAAAAAATAGGTTATTTCAGCCACATCCGCTTAGGAAAAATCAGCAAGATAAGTACGTCCGTGTATAACAGAGAAAAAGTTTTAGCGTTTGATTATGAGATTACCAGTGATATCGGCTACAAGCCCTTAACCAGCGATAAAGAGTACGTAAGTGAGCTGGAGCTGGGCAGTTTCGGACTAAACAGAACGTTCTGGGCGGTCAAAGAGATTTCCGTAAATGAGATTCTGCGTGTTTTAGGCCTTGAAGGCTATTCTAATGTTGAGCCCGCAGCAGCGAGTGCGGAAGCACCGGAGAATAATGAAGAACTAGAGATCATTGCGAATATCAATCAGTACTTGCAGGTGATACTCGATCATACACAGGGAAACGATGAAGAGGTATTTTACCGCGGTCACTCGGACATCAACTACCAACTGGAACCCTCACTGTTCCGCAAGGATACTCAGGGTAACTATCGCTACCGCCATCACGAATCGGACATGATAACAGAGCTGCTGACCGTGCAGCCCGCCGAGTTCAAAGACGATCGGTATATGCTAGATAAACTCGTGCGCATGCAACACTATGGCCTACCCACACGCCTGCTTGATGTATCAACAAACCCCTTGATCGCACTATATTTTGCCTGCTCTAAAATCAAGCACGATGAAAATAATCATGAAATTGACGGGAACGTCATTATTCTGACGACGCCCAAAAGTGAAATTAAGTTTTTCGACTCGGATACCGTAAGTTGCATAGCCAATCTTTCCCGTCTTCCCTCTCGTTTCAAAAGCAGCCTGAAAACTAATCTCACCATTCCGGCGTTTAACGAATCTGAAGAGTGCGGACAACTACTACACCTGATCCGCGATGAAAAGTCCTATTTCAAAAGCATCATCGATCCGGTCCACCTAAGTAAAATTGTTGTGGTCAAAGGTCGGCTCAGTAACGCACGTATTTCGTCCCAATCAGGCGCTTTCCTGCTCTTTGGTGAAAACGTAGACCTACCGGAAACGGGACTCAGTACGCTGAACATCAAAAAGCTTGTTATTAGAAACAAAGAGCATCTGATGCAGCAACTGAGCCGCCTTGGCATTAACGAAAGCACGGTGTACCCCGGCATTGAGAAGGCTGCTACGGAAATTGCAAAACTATACGATGGACGAATCTGATAGCGCTTTAGTCGCACGGCACGCCTGTGTGCCAGCGTGGGCCCATAGCCGCTTTAATCGCCGTGCAGAATGCAGTTTTCAGGTAACTTCAGAGAAACAAGTGATCTCATTTCGTTGTATTTATTAGCTGCGGAGTCATTAATGGAAAGAATCAAGAGGAATCCCGAACGATTTGAAGCCTTTGAGCTTTTTTCCTCGTTGGGCCAGATCTATAATTACGATATTAAAAACCCCGAGCACCAGGATGACTTTATACAAAAGGTCACCACGTCATTAATCGCTTCCCATCAGAATCCAATTCTGCTGAACGGGAAAAGAATAGAAAACCTATTTAAACACGTTTGCGCCGCACTGAACCACTGCCAGTTTCTTAAACAGGAAGACGCCGGAGACTTGATGTCAGCCGATCCCGATCTGGTGGCACCTGACTATCGCATTATACTGAAGGATCGCCGTCAGATCTTTGTGGAAGTAAAAAACTTTAACGCGGATGACGTGGCTGACGATTATCGCCTGAAGAAATCGTACAGTGATAAGGTTGAAAAGTACGGTGAGCTCCATGGTATTCCAGTTTATTATGCCATCTACATCAGGATGCTGCGCCGGTGGGCGCTGGTTGCACGCTCCTCAATGAAGGAGCTAGAGCGTGAACATACCTTGACGCAGGCCTCGGCGCTCGCAAAAAGTGAGATGTACCTGCTGGGCGACCTATCGATAGCAACAGAACCCGATCTGGTTTTTGAGCTTATCCCCGACCGGACCAAAGAAGTTTCAGTTAGTCCCGAAGGCATCGCCCATTTTACAATTGGCGAGATTAAAATTTACTGCAATGACAGACAAGTAACGGATAAATTTGAAATGAACACGGCGTTTCATCTGATGCGCTACGGAGAGTGGCTCTGCCCCGGATCGGAGGCAATATTCACTGATGGTCAGCTTGAGAGCATCCGATACACATTTTCCCCGGAAGACGACGAAAATTACAAAAGACAGGGTTTCGACTTTATAGGTACGCTGAGTTCGCTGGTCACGTCGGCCTTTAACGAGCAGACTGTACACGACAGCCAGATCAGGTCAGTTGACACCCGGCAGAATGTCAGACTTTTCACGGTAACCATCCCTGATGATTACAAAGGGGGAGGCCTGCCTCTGTGGCGTTTCTCAATGCGGCCAAACTATGAATTTACCGATTAAGAGTAATAGTGAGACATTTAATCGGGATAAATCGCTCGATAATTCGTTGCTACTTCAACAACTTATAAATGAGAAGACCCAGCCTAATAACCTCACAATCAACTTCATTGCGGATCCCCAAAGATAGACGGGCATAGGCGGCTTTTTATTACCTAAGCGTCAGCGCAACATAAATGATCGGGTCAATGGAATGACCTGTTCCCCGTTAAACAACACAGATGGTTGTTAGCCACTTCCGCACTTGGCATGACTTGTCCCACCGTTTGATACGTTACTATCTTAGTAATGTCCGCTTCTGGCACGAAGCTATCGTAGGTTAGGCCCAAGGACAGCTTTAAGCGAGGAGCGGACGCTGAATTCGAATTCATCGTAAAAATTTTTATGGCCAAGTAGCTCTATAAGGCCTTTCATTAAAGCTATCTTTGTCGCAAAGCTTATGCAAAAAGTTACTTTATCTTTAAATCTAATAAGATAACATGATTGACGAAACCCCAAAATCAACTTTACTTAAGCAAAAACGAGGCATGCAATTGAAAAAGATTAGGAAAATCAATAAAAAAATTATTGATGAATTGCTATCTCTTCGCGAATCAAGAGGAGCTATAGAAGACTTCTCAATGTCTTTCCTACTAAATTTTGCAGAAAATTGTCGACTTATGCATTCACTTATTTCAACGAAAGATAAGAAAATAGATATTTATAAAACAGCATATCGACAATATTTTGTATTTCTAATCAGTTGCTGGGAAACATATTTTAGAGACGTTTTTGTTTTCGTGCATTCAGTTGATGAATCTAGAATTACAACACTACTATCTAAAATGAGAACAGAAACATCTATCAATATAAACACTGAGATAAATCTATCAGAGTTATTGAGTAAAAGCTTTAACTTTCAAAACTTAAACGACCTTGAAGAAGCATATAATGGCATGTGGGGTGAGAGTTTTTTAAACTACATATGTACAACTAATATATCTCCTTGCGGTCTGAGTGGCCAAATTTCCCAAAGTTTATCGATAGAAAATATATTTCCAGACTGGAGAGCCCTCATAGAGGAAGCATTTTACATTAGGCACAAAGTGGTTCATGATGCAAACTTCAGACCTAAAGTCAACATTGAATTAATCAGTAAGGTAGAGGCTTTGTTTTTAATAATCCCACAATTTGCAACGCATATCATATCAGAAAGATTCAACTTAAAAAAAATCGTCATTTCAGATGGTAAAAATAACCATACCTATATTTTCAATATCAGTGATATATTATCTGATGATTGGGTTGTTAGTTGATGATGGGATTGTAAGTATATTAACACAAAAAACAAAGAATCTAATGAAGTCCGCTTCTGGCACATAGCAGCCATAGAGACAGTGGCGTAAAGTCATGGAGGATCGGTGGGAGGAGGTGCAAATCCTCTCATGCAAAAAATATGTAAAATCGGTAGCAACTGGAAATCATTCAATACTCGCACTATCGGAAGTTCACCAGCCAACCGCAGCACGTTCCTACATACGACGTGTCTGCGGTTTTCTTTTTCGCTTAGATTGTGTCTGGTTCTTTCGGCCACTCAATATCAGGTGCAGTTGATGTATCAACACGGTTCAGCAACACCCGATACTTTTTCCAAGCTTCCAGCAATGAGGTTTCTTCCTCTGTTGCGATATCCAGCTCAACAACAGTCTGAACGTACCGGGAACAGCCTCCTTCAGAGCTTGAAGGATATCAATGTTCGCTTCCTGTTAACTGCCGGACAAGTGCAACCAGTTCGCTTACCTGATTTTCCAGAGTGCTGATCCGGGTGTCTGCTGTTGCCAGATTTTGACGTAGCGTTGTGTTTTCCTCTTCCAGCGCGGTAACGCGATCATCTGTTTCACGGGCGACCTGAACAAGTAAACCCGTCACGGCGGCGTAGTCAACATTAAGATAGCGCGTTTCTTCGCGTAGCTCGTTGCCGTCAACGGTCGGACCTTGCAACTCTTCACCATAATGAGTAAACGATCCCACAGCTTCTGGTATCGCCTCCATTACTTCCTGTGCAATAACGCCAGCATAAGGCATCCCGTTTTCCCTGAGCGTGTAGGTGTATCCGTTCATTTTACGGATTGCTTTCGTCGCGTCGCTGATAACGAGAATATCGTCTTTAAGATCGCGGTCTGATGACTGATTCAGCGTTGTGCAATTAATAGCGCCATTTACATCAAACAACTGGCCTGCTGACGTTTTTTGCGCATAAAACAGATACGCAGCAGACGTGCCAACCTCAAAAATGTTTTGTCGAGTACTGGAACCCCACACACTGACATAAAACGGTAGTTCTGCATTACCTGAGTTCTGTAAAACAAAACGATTGCCAGTCCCTGATTGTTTTGTAAGGGTTAAATCAACAGTTGAGTTAACCTCATTCCTGTTGATAGTGAGCGCCTGCGCTGTAGCCCCGTTAACAGTGCCTGTTTTGAGTTGAACCGCGCCGTCATTACCATTTAACAGTATCTCAGCTCCGCTAAAGAAATTTTTTAGCGACAGCATCTTACTTACGCCGGCTGATGAACCCAACGCCCACGCGAGAGAATTACCGGCGCTATCAAACCCACGTACAAAGCAATCCATTTTGCTATAGTCTGACGTACTTCCAAGCACATCAATCCGCCCGCCACCTAATTTTGATGGAGTCGTCGAGGTTAACGACCTGACGGTTACATCCTGATTCCATCCGGAAACAACAACCTGACTCCACGCTGTCCAGTTTCCATTAACAACAAAGCGAACGTATATACGTTTTGTGTCGTTGCTGATCAGCGTTTGCATGTTCGCATAATCCGAAGCAGAAACTTTGCGAGTCGACTCTACACGGAGCAAAAAGTTACCGGTTACACCGTCAGGCTTGTTGGTGATATTTGCACCACCTCCAGAGGATGGACAACTATAGTATTTAACCGCCCCGGCATCTGACCTGATGGTCAGGTTGTTAAGATCAACCTTCTGGCCGCCAATGTTTTCAGGCTCGATGGCTCCTGCTATCCCGGCACTGAACGTAGCAGCGGCTGAAAACGCTGTCGTACCTTTGAAAGCCAGTTGACCACCAATCGTTAATCCCTTGTCGAGTTTCGCTTGCGTGATCAATTTGCTGTTTTGTTTCTGATCAGGACTCTCGCCAAAAGCCAGATCCCCATTAGTATCAATTCCAAGATACTTTTGGTTCACGTTGTCTAACTTAAACCCAATGGACACATTTTCAGTAGAACCGGAGCGCGTTAAAAGTAACGGCGTATGCTGTGGACCGCTAATTTTTAAAGTGTTATCAAGCGGGTTAGTTGATGTGTTTGCAATTTCTGCGGCGGCGCTTTTAATTTTAAATTCTACTGAGAGATAGCGGGCTTCAACCATCCCGTCGTGGCGAACAATAAAATCACCACCAGTTACGCCTTTTGCGTTTTTAGCCCTGATGCGAACTTCGCCAAGCGTATCAGTGTTTTGAATAGCATAGATTATGCCGCGCTCCAGGTTTTGATCAGTGAAAAACCGCACAGCGGCAGCACCTGCTCCATCTTTTGCCCTAAGGAATAGTGACGGAGTATCTTTATAGACCGCCAGGTCGCCAGACATAATATCGCCGGATTTTTTCACCTGCGCATCATTAGTTACGTTACCAAGTCCAACGTCCGATTTCGACGGCTTATTTTTGGTTCCGTATAGCTCATTGACGGAAAAATTACCATTATTAAGTCCACCATCGTTACCAGCGTAAACCTTGACTTTACCTGTTCCGTAGTCGATATTGATCGCCGACCACGTATCGCCGCACCGCGAGAATATACCAGAACCGTGGCTATAAATGGTCGCCGTACTTCCGGTCGGCTTATCACCGCGCCAGAAATGACCACCTTTGTCACGCAGAGCTTTTAAGATCTCTACATCGCTCATCTTGCCGGTTGTTGATATCCCGCTACCGCCAAGACCGAAAGCGCCTGTAAGCATAGCATTAGAAAGACCCAAATCTGCTTTAGTCGGCTTGTTTAACTGGTCGTAAATCCTTACAACGGGGCTTTCAACATATCCAGAAGGCGCGGC
>NZ_JAENDM010000022.1:0-80781 GCF_019375075.1 Escherichia sp. XD33 | reverse complement strand
CTCAGCATTTTATTATGGTGATCCCCTGGGCGAAATGCGCCTGGTAAGCAGAGTTTTTGAAATGTAAGGCCTTTGAATAAGACAAAAGGCTGCCTCATCGCTAACTTTGCAACAGTGCCCTTCTATCTCTTGTGTTAATTCAAAAGGGAAAGCTTTTGACGTAAAACTGGAAGCATATGCTGTAAGTGAAAATGACGGAAAAAATGGGATCCGAGGCACGCTTATCAGCCGAAATGGTAACGCAATTGCAGGAGCTGCATTTGCCGGTGGACTTTCTTCACTTGCCGGTAGCTTAAGCCCCAGTAAGGTATCTTCACTTAACATCGACCCTAATTCACAGGCTCAGTATCAGTCCCCTAATTTTGGTGCACTTGGGGCATTAGCCGGGGCTGGTGCAGCTCAAGGTGGCCTTAATCGACTCGTCGATTACTACACCGCAATTGCAGAACAACAGTGGCCAATCGTAGAAATTAGCCCTGGCCGAGCTATTACATTTGTCGTTCAGACCGGAACTACAATTCCAACGAATCTGACCAGTCGCTGAGGTTTAAATGGATAGTTTAGAAAAAAAAGAATCGACTGAATCAGCTGGACCTGAAATCACTAAAAAAATGGTGCGAGAAAGGACAACAAAAAAAATTACCTTCGAAATTGATATTGAAAAAATATTGAAGTATTTATTTTTCTTCGCCTTTGCCGTTTTGGTCATTATTTATGGTTATAAAGGCTTTATGAATGTTTACGATTACTTCAATAAACAATCACAGCCTTCGTACAAGATTGCAGTGCTTGACATGCCTGAATTACGTAAGGAATTTTTCAAGCATCACGGAGGCCGTACTGCTGACAATGATAGAACTCAATTCGAAGAATATTTCAGAACATTAATGAAGATCTACCGTGACCGTGGCTATTTAATTATTGATGCAACGCTTGCCGTTACTGTACCGGATAGTGTTGAAATCGTCACTTATATGGAACTTGAAGATAGCTCTGAAGCGGTACAATCAAGTTCTTATAATGCAAAGAAGTAGAGGGCACCCAATAGTGAAAAAGTTACTTTTCCCTTTAATGGCGGCTTTCGCCATTATGGCGAATACGGTCACTTATGCTTCAGAGCAGGTCCTAACTAATAGTGATGCTGCTGCGTTAATGGCAAAGGCAAAGGAAGGCGGCGTTTCACCCAGTCAGATCTCGGGTGCGTTATCAAAAATGAAAGGATATAAACCTAAGGATGCCATATACATTCCTTCTGGTGGGCTATACCTCTTTCAGGACGAGCGTTCGCAGCTAATGGCAGTAACGACCGATGGCCGATACTCCCTTACTGGGGGAAGCCTTGTTGATGTAATTAAACGTAAACCTGTTCTGACTGTAGAAGAAATCAGAAATTCCTATTTTATTAGTCTTGATGAGGCCCCCTTCCCTCTGGAAACTGTAGCGTCCATTCATCTGGGAAATTCAAAGCTTAAGAGACAAGCAGCCATTTTCTTAACACTTGATTGTGACGGTTGCATGGAACTTGTTAAGAAATTTTATGCAGATCGGGACAAGTATCGGATAGATATTGTTTTAGTTCCCTCACCCGGTGAGCCAAAAGAAGAGCTTAGAAGGCTCTGGTGTAGTAAAGAAAAAGGAAAAATAAACAACCTCGATATTCTTCGTTGGCTAATGGGAAGCAAATCCGACATTGAAAAAAGATTGCTCTCTCAAAAAGAAGCAGAAGAATGTCCGGCGGAACCTTTGGTAGCGTCATTGATGCTCGCAGGAATTTATAAATTGCAGGGTGTACCTTCAGTTGTCAGACAGGATGGTTTGGCTGGTAATGGCATTCCAAAAGATTTCGACTACTGGTTGAACCAAAGCGTTGAACCTCTCTTAAAAAATCCATTTGAGACAAATTAAGGCTAGTTTATGAACATCAAAAGATTGGTACTCAGTGCTCTGGTTGTAGGTACATCCTCATATCTTACGGGGTGCTCCATCGGGAGTTCCGAATCCGAATGTCCAGGCATTGAAAAGGGCGTTATCTGTAAAGGTCCTCGCGAAGTTATGGAGTTAACTAATAATCGAGATGATCTGTCTGCACTTGCGGGGGAAGAGTCGGAATCGGGAAAGGAGAAATCGGCTGTCAATGACAGCCGTTATCCAACTGAAATTAGCCCTCCAGGGGAAGTCAAATATCCACAGTCTACAACCCTTAAAAATCAGCCTGTGGCTTATTCAAAAACCGAAATTAAGCCAGTTGGTCAGTTACCTGTCATGTACGATAAAACTTTAAAAATGGGTGCCCCTACTTCATCCATTGGACCACGGCCTATTTCTGGTGTACCGGTTAATTCAAACGTAAGGATGACTAGCAGTTATAGCACTGCCTCTTCAGCTGGTAACCCTTTCGTTCATCCGGCTGCGGAAGTCGTTAAACAAACAAGCTATCCGGTTTCTGCTGGAAATGCACCACGCTACGTTGCACCTAATTCTGATATCAGCCCTGGCAAGGATATGTACTCTCTTTACAATGGCCAGCCCGTTAACCCTACTCTCAACACTGGGCAGATCCAGCAATACCGTTCGCAAGGTTATAAACAAGCTGTAGTGGCTCCTGAACCACTTGCTGTTCTGCAACAGGGGAAAGTAATGAGAATTACTTTTGCACCTTATACCGATGATAACGATGCGCTTAATCTTCCCGGCTACGTTTATGTCAACGTAAAACCGCAAACATGGATTGCTGGCAAGAATTCGACCTCAAACCCAGCTCGCATAGTTCCTTTAGAAGTACAGGATGCGGCCCGGGAAAATATGCAGCAGCAACAAAAAGCAACTAAAGCTGTCTCTTCGAACGGCATTGTTAGACAACTGTAAGGTCAAATATGGAAGCTATCAATAATTACAATAGCGGTTTAAATCGCCATCAATTAGGTGGGTTTATCCCTGTTTACGATCAATTAGCAGGGACTCACTATTTTTTGATTGATGGCAACAGATTAGGGTTTATGTTTATCTGTAATCCATCACCTGGAGTTTTTGATAATCAGCAAGATGTTCTTGCTGAAATGTTCAAAATGGATTTTCCTACAGATACTGTCTGTCAAATATCTCTGACTGCATTGCCAGACTTGACTTTACAGCTTAGTGCTTGGTCAGCTGTGCGAGGTGGGCGTATGACTGGGAACGATAAGCTTAAAGCAGATCTGCTTAATGGTTATCAGTTGGACTACTACGACAGAAGTATGCATAAGCCTTTAAAACCTGATCATGATAACCTTATGTTGAGGGATTTTCAGGTATGGATCTCGCTATCGATTCCTTTACAGTCTGCCCTTCCTACCGAGCTGGAACATTCGCGTATCGATTCACTTTACTCTGAACTTGTAAGTAAGTTAATTACGATTGGACTGCATCCGTTTAAGGTCGATGCAGAAAACTGGCTCTATTGTATAGATAAGGTCGTAAACCCCGGAAAGAACTCTCGGTGGGCTGAAGGTTTTATAGACGTTAACACTATGAAAAGGCTTAATGAACAAGTTAACGTTCCCGGCCGTAAGTATACAGTCACAGAAAATCATTTCTCATCAGTCACACAAAGTGACGACGAATCTGAGCATCGTTACTTCAAACAACTTTCCGTTGTAAAGTTTCCTGAATACGTCAATTTCGGTTGTATGTATGAGTTAGTAGTTAACTGGATGCATGGACGTAAGACAATTTTCAGCCCATTTATGATCACTCAGACTGTTCAGTTTGCCGATCCGCTCAAGTTGTCAAAAGAAAACGTCCGCTACAAAGCAATCACTAATAAACAGGCAAGTATACCTTCAGTTGTCACATTCTGCCCTCGCCTGCGGGATATGGATAATGACTACATGGCCGTAACTCGCGAGCTTGAGGATGGCGCAAAGCTTTTAAGAGGGTATCTTACTTTCACTGTTATGGGTAGTAATGCCAATTCTGTGCAGACAGCAGCTAACGATCTCAAATCCTTTTACCTCGAAAGCCGGGTCAAAGTAGCAGATGATTCCTTTATCGTTTTCCCGTCATTTATGTCATGTCTGCCAATGTGCAATGACCCAAAGACAATTTTCGACCTTGACCGATCCGAAGTAGTGAGCAACACCGGAGCGGCTCATATGACGCCGATCTTTGGGCCCTGGAAAGGTAATACAGATAGACCAGTACTGAGTTTAGTTTCTCGTGAAGGTCAACTCATGGGACTTGATATTTTCAAGACTTCTGCAAGCTATAACATGGTTATTGGTGCAACGTCAGGTGCAGGCAAGTCATTCTGGACAGCATATCTAATCAATAACTATCTTGGAGCTGGACCGCGATCTAATAACCTCGTTCATTATCGCTCAACATTTAAGCATTTTTTAGAAAACGAATACCCAGATGATGATCCTGATGGTGCTCAAGTTTTTGTAGTGGACGTGGGGCGTTCTTACCAGGGGATTGCGGAACAATATACAAACAGTCAATTTATTGATTTCGGTAAAACCCCTGACTTCACCCTAAATCCCTTTGCCTTCCTAACTGACATCACTGTTAACGACGATGTATTTAACGAAGCACCTGAATTTACCGGTGAATCAACTTCAAACGATGCAGAAAAAGACAAAGTTGCTCAGACCATAATGGTTCTGAATCAGCTAAAAATTATGGCTTCAGAGAAAGGCCTTATCGATGATTATCAACAATCAGTGATGCTTCAGCTTATTGCAGAAGAGTACCAGGAATCCAGAAAATCAGGTCGGACCGGTTCAATAACCGGCTTTGCTCTGCGTTGCAAGAAGCATGAAGACAAACGTATAAAGGATATTGGGGAGCAACTCGGAGCATGGTGCGAAGGTGGAATTTATGGGCACCGGTTTACCGATACGTTGCCTCCAATCAACTTCGACAGCAGATTTATTGTTTTGGAACTGGAGGAGCTAAAAGGCACCCCCCACCTTCAGACAGTTGTTTTAATGTCTATCATTCAGGCTGCTCAGCATGCAATGTTCATCAAAAAAGATGGGCGTCGTCGCTTGTTCATCCTAGATGAAGCTTGGGAGTACATTCGTCCTGATAATTCATCAGGTGCCGGAAATCAATCAAACCAATTCTTCTCTTCCTTCCTCGAAGCGGCATGGCGTAGGTTCAGGAAAACAAACTGCGCTGGCATCTGTATCACACAGTCGTTTGAAGATTATTTTACTTCTTCTGTTGGCCGGGCCCTGACTGCTAACTCGCCTTGGAAGATAATCATGAAACAAGAAAAAGAAAGCATTGAAGCAATGAAGGCTAATAAATATTTTTCTACTTCAGATGCAGAATATGAACGAATGAAAAATATTCGTACAGTCAAAAAGGTGTTTTCAGAGATGTTAGTCAGGTTCGAAAACTTCCAAGAGATCTGTCGGTTATACGTAGACCGGAAAATGGAGCTTTGTTTTACTACGGATAGTGCTGACAGGAGTAAATTATGGGAAATTCAAAGCCGCGAGAATTGTAGCTATGGCGAGGCAATAGAAATTCTCTATGCTCAAGAAGTAGCAGCGGGTTTGGCCGCGTAGAGTAAATATCTTCAAGCAAAAACAATTAAACCAGATGTCTCATAAGAATCTGGTTTTTTATTGTATGCCTTAAGTAAACAAATGAGGTTATGACTTAATGAGTTCATCACTGTGCTGCAAATTTTGGTTTTATAATTAATATGGCTTAAAAACAGTGACATAATTACAAATCGCATTTAGGTTGTGTACGCATTAAGTAAACAAAATTTATAACATCAATACTGACTTTATAAGATGAAATTCACGTAAATTACATTTTTGTTTACCAAAGGTAATCAAAGGAGCGCGGCATTATTAGTGAAAACAGATCACTGGTGTCATATTGCATACAAAACTTAATATCCTTTAATCATTCTTCTAAAAGTTTAATATTAACGCTTTGGTTTATGAAAATTTATCCAATTTGCTCACCGAAGACTTTTAACTTATTTAACCCCCTTTATCGCCAATCTGTGATTTTCTAATGTTAGCCTACAGTTCTAGGGCCCTTGCTCCCATGATGCGAATCCTTCCACCTAATAAAGATTAACGCCTCATTCCTGTATGCCGGTCTTACGACGCCAGTGCACGGACAATTTTTGGTCATCACAAGGCCAGGCGGGAGATTTAATCAGGGCGTGGTGTTCCTTAGCAGCAGCTGCGGCACTGTAAGCCGAAGGCGGAATTAACTCCTTTATCGCCATCTGGGGACGTCATTAGGGGTACCCCTTTTAACTTGCTCAGGACCATTAAGCTAAAATTCCGGATAGTGATTGACGTAAGATTTAGGCTAAGCAGGTAAAGTGATCCCCGCTCCCGGGGTGACCACTTTATACAAAAGGCCGATCGGAAGATTGTCCTTAGGGAAATATTCCTTTAACACAGCACGGGCACTTACTGCCGCTGCCGGATTTAACCCCCTTAATCGCCAAACTGGGGTACTGTCCTGATGCTGGCCTTCAGTTCTGGGCTGGGTGGCTATCACTTCCTCCCATAATGCGAAATGTAACTGCTGATACAGATTAACGTCATATTCCTGCGTGCCGGTCTGCCAACACCAGTGCACGGGCTTTTTTCGGTCATCACATTACCGGGCAGGAGATTTTATCAGGGCGTGGTGTGACTGAGCAGAAGCTGGGGCACTGTCAGCAGCTTGCAGATTTAACCCCCTTAATCGCCAAACTGGGATTCTGGTCTGATATTGACCTTCCGTGCTGGGCGGGGTTCGGTTTGCTAACACTTACTCCCATGATACGAAATGTGCCTGCTGATACAGATTAAAATCACATTACTGCATACCGGTCTGCCGACACCGGTGCATGGGCGATTTCCGACGATCTCAAGAACATATGGGAGATTATATCAGGGAGAGTAGTATGCCTGAGCAGCATCTGAAGGCACTGTCAGCCGCTGTCAGATTTAACCCCCTTAATCGCCAAACTGGTGTTCTGTCCTCATGCAGGCCTTCAGTTCTGAGCTGGGTTGCTATCACTTGCTCCCATAATGCGAAATGTACCTGCTGATACAAATTAACGTCGTATTCCTGTATGCCGGTCTGCCGACACCAGTGCTCGGGCTATTTTCGGTCCTAACAAGACCTGGCGAGAGATTTAATCAGGGCGTGGTGTGACTGAGCAGCAGCTGGGGCACTGTTATCCGCTTGCAGATTTAACCCCCTTAATCGCCACACTGGGGTTCAGTCCTGATAGTGTCCTTCCGTCCTGGGCTCGGTTGCTAACACTTGCTCCCATTGCGCCTGCTGATACAGATTAAAGTCACATTACTGCATACCGATCTGCCGACTCCGGTGCATGGCTTTTTCCGATAATCACAAGGACGGACGGGTGATTTTATCGTTGCATAGTATGTCTGAGCAGCATCAGAAGGCTCTGTCAGCCACTGGCAGATTTAACCCCCTTAATCTCCAAACTGGGATCAGTCCTGATAGTGTCCTTCCGTCCTGGGCAGGGTTGCTAACACTTGCTCCCATGATACGAAATGCGCCAGCTGATACAGATTAACGTCTCATTACTCCATGCCGGTCTGCCGAAACTGGTGCATAGCTTTTTTCGATATTCGCATGAACAGACGCTTGATTTTTTCAGGTTGTAATATACCTGAGCAGCATCTGAAGGCACTTTCAGTCGCTGTCAGATTTAACCCCCTTAATCGCCAATCTGGGATTTTCTGATGTTAACCTACAGTTCAAGGCCCTTGCTCCCATGATGCGAACCTTGCAACCTGATAAAGATTTAAGCTTCATTCCTGTATGCCGGTCTTACGACTCTAGTGCACGGGGACTATTTTCGGTCATAATAAGACCTGGCGGGAGATTTAATCAGGCGTGGTGTGACTGAGCAGAAGCTGGGGCACTGTCAGCCGCTGGCAGATTAAAACCCTTTATTCGCCATCTCAAGACGTCATTATGGGTAGTCCTTTTAACTTTCTAAGGACCATTAAGCTTAAACTCCGTTTAGAGAATGACGTAAGATTTAGGCTAAGCAGGTTAAGTGATCCCCGCTCCCGGGTTGAACACTTTATTCATCGTACGAGCGAAAGATTGTCCTTCGGGAAATATTTCTTATACACCGCTCGGGCACTTACAGCCACTGGCGGATTTAACCCCCTTAATCGCCAAACTGGGGTACTGTCCTGATGCTGGCCTTCAGTTCTGGGCTGGGTGGCTATCACTTGCTCCCCTAATGCGAAATGTGTCTGTTAATACAGATTAACGTCATTTTCCTGCGTGCCGGTCTGCCGACACCAGTGCACGGCCTTTTTTCGGTCATTACATTACCGGGCAGGAGATTTTATCAGGGCGTGGTGTTACTGAGCAGGAGCTGGGGCACTATCAGCAGCTTGCATATTTAACTCCCTTAATCGCCAAACTGGTGTTCTGTCCTCATGCTGGCCTTCAGTTCTGGGCTGGGTTGCTATCTCTTGCTCCCATAATGCGAAATGTATCTGCTGATACAGATTAACGTCATATTCCTGTATGCCGGTCTGCCGACACCAGTGCTTGGGCTATTTTCGGTCATAACAAGACCTGGCGAGAGATTTACTCAGGGCGTGGTGTGACTGAGCAGCAGCTGGGGCACTGTCATCCGCTTGCAAATTTAACCCCCTTAATCGCCAAACTTGGGTTTTGTCCTGATGCTGGCCTTCCGTTCTGGGCGGGGTTGCTATCACTTGCTCCCATCATGCGAAAAGTGCCTGCTGATACAGATTAACGTCATATTCCTTCATGCCGGTCTGCCAACACAAATGCACGGGCTTTTTTCGGTCCTTACAATACCGGGCAGGAGATTTAATCAGGGCGTGGTGTGACTGAGCAGCAGCTAGGACACTGTCAGCCGCTGGCAGATTTAACCCCCTTAATCGCCACACTGGGGTTGCCTCCTGAAGTTGGGTTTCAGTTCTGGGCTAGGTTGCTAACTCTGCTCCCATAATTCGTAGTGGGCCTACTCAAGAGATTAACACCTCATATCTTTAGACTGGACTGACGACAACGATTCACAGTTAGGAAACGTAAATCAGCACACCGGTGAGATAGATTTTAGGGTCTAAGCAAGAAATAGGGTAGGCGTGAAGATTCATTAATGGAGCTCATAACGTCAAAGCGTAGAGAAGTCGACAAGAATCGTGGTTTAAAAAGAATGAGCATTAGGTATGGACTAGAGAGTCTGAGCTCTCATCTGCAAGTTAAGCTCACAAAAAATCATAAAAAAGTAAACAAACATTAGCTTAGGATTGAAACAAAGGATAGAATTGTACGTATAACAATGAAATGGACGCATTATGCGTAAAGTTTACATATATGCGTAAAAGTCGGTTTTCAGTGCAAAAAGGTCATAACCATGAATTTACTTGAAAAGATCGCCCTCGTTGGTCAGCGCATGAAAAGCGAGCAGATTTCTCTTAAGGAATCTCTGATGGCTTCATCAAGAGTATCTGTTTCTGATGATAGTGTTGATGGTGTTGATAGACTGATCTACAACCACTGTTTAAATAAAAAAAATCTCTCTGATTTTTTTGGGAAGTCACGAGTAACGTTCAATAAAATACTTTCGGACTTAGAAGAAAAAGAAGTTGTTGGTGCACCTATTTATCAAAACAAAAATCATCTTTACACCCGCTGGGATGTTCAAAAAATAATGGATGCCCTGGGTTATCCCAAGTACCGCGATCATTACTTTAGCAGAGCTATTGTTACTCAGAATCATAAAGGCGGTACAGGGAAAAGCACTACATCTGTAGCTTTAGCAGTAGCAGCTGCTTTAGATCTACAACTGAATGCACGTGTATTAATGATCGAATGGGACCCACAAGGTTCGATTGGAAGCAGCATGATTCAAAGTGTCTCAGAAGATGATGTCTTCCTTACAGCAATTGATGCAATCCTTGGAATTTATGAAGAAAATTCTGAGTATAAAAAATATTTAGATTCAGGATTCTCTGAAGAAGAAATCATCACTAATATGCCTTTTTCAACGCATCTGCCAAACTTGGACGTGATAACGGCATTTCCGACAGATGCTCGTTTTAAAGATAAATACTGGCAATGTTCTAGAGAAGAACGAACGTCTTTGTTACTACGTTTCAAGGAAGTTATCTTACCGGTACTGAAGCAGAACTATGATTTGATTATTATAGACACTCCACCTGAAGATTCACCTTTGATCTGGGCTGCTGACGAAGCGGCCGATGGGATTCTTGTCGCAGTGTCACCACGTGAATATGATTACGCCTCTACTACAGACTTCATGCTTACAATAAGTGAAAGGTTTAAACAATCACCAAGTAAGGGCGATAATTTAAAATGGTTCAAAGTTCTTGCTGTCAATGTTGATGACAAAAGTCCATATGAAAGAATAGTTTTGGATAAATTAATCAGAACTGTTCAGGACCTTTTGATGTCCGCTAACATAAAAAATTCTGAAGCATTTAAGGCAGCTGCTTCCAAAGGGCGTACAGTGCTTGATATCAAAAAATCAGAGGAACTTTGTTCCGCAAAGCAACTTGATGTCGCAGAAGAATCTGTATTACAGGTATATCAACAATTTATAAATGAAATAAAAAGTTTTTCAGCTAAGCAAGGAGTTAACGCATGAGCGATGAGCAACATATCGGGAATGATAAATCTCGATATTTAAACGCACCAAAGCGGACAGAAGTCGGTCACCGTTCAGGTCTTGCGGGTTTGAAAACAGCACCTCGCATAAAAAAGTTATTCACTCTTCATAAGGGCCGAAGACTTGAAGCGGAACATGTGATTGTTCCAGCCCAGAGAGTGGAGAAGGAGACCTTAGTCCATCCAGCAAACCCACGAAATCAAGAAGCCCTTACAGATTATTCTGTTAGAGATATTCTTAAGCAGATTGAAGAAAGAGGGGTCGATACCGAAGGGATCGCTGTAAAAAGAGATGGGGTTTATTTATTAATAGAAGGAAGTCGCAGACGTTTCTGCTGTATAAAGGCAGAAAAGGATCTCCCCCTGTGGGTACTACCGGATGAACTAACCGAAGATGATATAAATTCAATTATATCCGCAGCACAAACATCTCGAAAATTTTCATATAGAGAAGTTGGGTTTCAATTTATCAAGAAAATGGAAGAAAAGGGATTTTCTACTAATGAAGAACTCGCAGCATATCTTGGGATTAGTCATGTATCGGTAGCCAAAAGAATCCAGGCGGCACGTATTGACGAAACATTGATCTCTTTATTCCCGGATTATGAAGGAATACCGAACTCCTATTATAGTCGCTTGTCTCGTTTACAGAAATATGTGCAAAAAAATCTATTTCCTTTAGATGAAGTAATAGATAATGTTAAAGAGGAAACAAAAGATTTAGACATTGGAGATCTCCAAGTTGCCCAAAAAGTTGTAATGGAGAAA
This sequence comes from Escherichia sp. XD33, assembly GCF_019375075.1. Lineage (NCBI taxonomy): Bacteria > Pseudomonadati > Pseudomonadota > Gammaproteobacteria > Enterobacterales > Enterobacteriaceae > Escherichia > Escherichia sp. XD33. The sequence continues at coordinate 69,348 of NZ_JAENDM010000022.1, read as the reverse complement.
ATCACACAATCTGTGGAAAGTGTTTGTGAAAAATCTTATTCCACAAAATGGGAAACAAGTGATCTTATTACTTTTGATAACAAAGATAAGTATGCAAGAATCAGTAAAAACAATACTGGAAGAAAAATTCGCATTGAATTCAATAGGATAAGTGCGGGTTTTATTAAGGAGCTAGAGGAGTTCATAAAAGAAAAATTAAAAGTATCAGAATAAATATTGAACTGCATCTTTATGATGCAGTTCATATGATTTATATTTTTAATTTCTTGTTATATTAATATGGGGTGTGCGCAGGTTCAGACATATAAGGTCTTAGTTCTATATGAACAGAAGCGCCATTCCCATCATTTACTACGTTTAAAGGTGCTTTGCCCGGCAATGACATAGTTGCAACGTCAGGTCCAGAAACAGCAAAATTATTTTCTGCTGAAGGCATTACTGTAAAAATCTTTATAGCAACATTTTCATGTCTAAATAAAGAAATCCCAAAAGTAGAACCAGCTTCGGTATTGCTCACGTCCACAACCACAGGGGTTTTTCCTAGATATTCATTAGTTAGTATGTTTTTTACTAATGCCCCTTCCGGGACAGTATAGATACGGTATGGATATGCTAAAACTGAGTGACAAAAACATAATAAAATAACAATTAATGTTTTTTTCATAGATTATCCTCATTCAAAAATAAAAGATATAACTCTTGAAAATCGTGGTTATTAATTAGGTCCGCTTTTCCGGGAAAATCGTAACTAACAGAAAATAAAAGAGAAAGAGAATCTTTTCCTTTTGCTTTGGGAGAGATTCTGCTAAAAGCACGGTTAATAAACATAAGTTGATCTTCATTGTTGAAGCAAAGTCCAAGCATTCCAACCGTAGGAACTACGAATGTGCTTACGCTGCCTGGGGGCAAAAGTTGCTTACTACGGGCATTGTAAGCACAACGACTACCACCTAGCGTTAGGCCTGAAAGCTCAATAAAACTTCTGGTTCCATTCTTGGCGACAAGCCAAACATCAGTTCCTGAACTTTCGACACGTAAAGTAACTTTTCCGTCAGTAAAGGCCTCACTTTTATTGTATAGAATAGGGTCAAAACCAACTATCGGGAGTTCTTCGATTTTACTTTCTACTGACTGACAACCAGTCAGTAATGCAAACAATAAAAGTGTGATAACTTTAATCATCCCGCTTCCTTAGATTGTTTTTGGCGCTGGTTATAAAAGATAATGATTCACCGGGGTAGAGAATTGTTTCTTTCGTCCAATAACGATAACCACCGAGGATATCTTTTCTTTTCTCAATATAAACCGGTTCAGAAAATTCTAAATGTTGATATTTCGGAAGAGATAAGATTTTATATTTTACTTGTCCAACTAAGAGGTAATTCTTCTCTTTAGGATTGATGGTTACTGAATTACCAACACTTTGAGGTATGTTAAGTTTTTTTATATTTAGATCAGAATCGTCAGGAACGGACACTTGATCATTAGATGTCTTTCCGGGAAGAGTAAACCCTTTACCCTGATCCGGTCCAAAGATGGCAATTACATCTTTGTTGTTTCTTGTGATCGAAACGATAGCCTGAAGGGGCGTATTAGCAAGGTCATTTATAAACGATATAGTTATACTTGATTTAGGCTCGACCCAAATAATGCTTTTTCCGGATGTGCCTTCGCTTAATGCAATTTTTTCATTTAGTAAGATTTTATTTTTGGCAATGATATTATACTCAAGTTTCGGTATCACCATAAAAAGTGATTCTTTATTTGAAACATTCATGATTTCTAAGAAATTGGTTTTGGTCATGCTGGTCTTTAGAACAGGCCTATATTTACCATTTATAAACCACCTTCCGTTTATAAGCTCCGCTTTAGCAGATATAAGTGAATCACTTTTCTGAGCGGCAGAAGAAAAAGCATCTTTTCTTTGCTCTTTCTCTTGATGTGGTGCAGCTGCTGCGTGAAGATGCAAAAGTAATGTTGAAATTGAGATAATCTTCCATTTTATCTTCATCTTGTTACCTCAATGTTGTTTTCAATCGAATCGAGTTCTAACGGATAGGTTTTAAGTGAATAAAACTTGTTTGTTGTTTGTATTAGCTGATGACACAATAAAACTGGATTGTTCTTCATGATTATTTCTACTAATGTAAGTGCTGGTGAGTCAGTTGGCGGTATACCCGGAGCAACTATTACCTGGTCTTCTAATTTTGACATATAGAGTGATCCAGTATTTATATGTAAACAATTACCGATCAGTACTGGAAGATTGTTTTGAGTACGACCATGGGCTTTTCGAATGCTGTTTACAGGATTCCTACCTAGGACCATAAGGTTGACGTCATTTATCATCATTGGTATTACGGCATGGTCCATACCGAATAGAAACTGGCTCTGAAAAATATTCACATTGGCATAGTTGAATGCTTGAAGCGCATTATAAGTATCAGTGAATGATGTGCGGATAGGGGCGTAATCAGAAGGGCAAACCCCAATTTTTATATCGCCTTTGAGTAAAATCTGCATCATCGTACCAAGCTGGGTATTAAGAAGTTTTTTTACCTCTTCCTCTAAATAGTAACGATTTACAGCTTTATGCCACTTTCCGCCCATTACACACCATCTCTCATTGAGGTATGTGCTGGGGTAAAATGTTCTCCGGTCTTTGTTTAATGGTAACAATTTTTTTAACATTTCTTCTCCGGCTCCGGCAGCTGAGAAATGCCTCACAAAACGTCCATCGAAAAAGCCACTGTTTATCGCCTTCATCAACTCTATGGGTTCCGGCCCATAGTCAAACAAATTTCCAGTAGAGAAAATTACTATCTCTTCTTCTGGCTTTGTAACTGATTGAATCAAGTTGCACAGCGCAGAGTAATGTCCATGAGGATCTGCCAGAAAGAAAATCCTTCCCGAGAAGTTTGTAAGGTCTATAGTTTGGACGTGCTCAGCTGCCATAAATTCCTCTACGTATGTTTACATCGATGATACGGTATTTCGAGCTATGATTTTTTTACATAAAGGCGTCATTTTGGATTCTAAGCCTAAGGACCTTTGTTACTTACTGGTAAAGGCTCCAGTCCTGGCTCTCAAACAGTTCATACTTAGGATGCAAAGTAACTTTCTGATTATAATTGGCTCCTTTATAAACATGTTTACTTCATGAATACAGGATATTTAACGGTAATGTATTTAAAATGGAAGGATGCTGAAATAACATAGAGTTACGTATTTTTTTAATAGTGTTGATGTTGATAATAGGTCACCATTAATGTATAAAGTTAATATCTAATATGGTCCTATTAATAAAAGAGAGTTTTTATGGCTGAACTATTAAAATCTGAAAGTCCTGTTTCACAATCATTGCAGGATATCACTGAAGCTTTAAAAATCGTTGTCGATGATGGAAGTAAAGCTGCAAAACTGGTTTGTCTTAATGAAAGAAACGAATTAGTTCCCTTGCTCACACAAAATAGTTTTGTTCCAGATTTCCGTGTTCGCCATGAGGGTCTCAATCCTTTTAACTATCTTATTGATGGGCTGGAAAGGTTTTCGCATCACAGCGAATCTAGTAACTCACTGGAATCGACTGATGTATCTCACCAATACGATGAAATTAGCCGGTTAAATGTTCACCATGCACTTCATGCTTCTGGTTTAGTTCCTCAGGATGTTCACCTCTTTGTTACTTTACCTCTTAGCCAGTTCTATACTGCTTTAGGGGAAACGAATATTGAAAATATTCAGAGAAAAAAAGATAACCTGATGAAACCAGTTGAGCGTTATCTTGACGGTAAACGCTATTCTTTCAACGTTTTGTCTGTGACTGTTTTCCCTGAATCTTTACCAGCTGTGACCCGGGCAGATGAAATTGAGGATATTGCTTCATTTGAATCAAGTTTGGTAATTGATCTTGGTGGTACTACTCTTGATGTTGCAAGTATTACTGGGCAATTAGAACAGATTTCGAAAGTAAAAGGTTTTGACCGTATTGGTTGTTCTATTGTTTACGATGAGATCAGCAGGTATCTTGAATCTGAGAAACTGAATACGAGTAATGCTTACATTCATCATCTTGTTGATAATCGTCATGATAAATCAGCTTTGAAGGTTGCAGAGGACAAGCGTGACGGTGTTTTTGATGCGGTAAACTCTGCGGTACAGAAGTTGCAAAGTAAAGTAATCAGAGCGGTTACACAAGTCGAAGAGAGGCCTCATAATGTTTTCCTTGTTGGGGGAGGTTCATATCTCATCGAAACAGCTATTCGTAAACATTTTGAAACGGCTAAAGTTATCATGGTAGACAATCCGCAGTTCGCATTATCTTTGGCAATTGCTGATACTATTTATTCAGAATAATGAGCTAGAACATGGCTAAAAACCCTATCTCAAATAAGGCAGATAACGACCGGATTCAGATCCGGTCTTTCTGGATATCCGAAAGAAAAGCACCCTATGTTTATAGTTTCTTGAAAAAAACAGAACTTTCTCATAGGGGTGACCAACTGGATTTAATTAGGTCGGCTATTAGTACCGGGTTGGTATTGAATAATTTATTTCCTGACTTGGCAAATTTTATAAATGGTTTAAACGAAAGATTAACACTTGCAGATCTTAATAGGTTTCTGAATGATGGAAATACTATAGATACTGAACCTAAGCCTCCTATTAATGTATTGCTAGAGAATGTCTTAGATCAAAAGTTTAAGGAGTATTTAACACCTCTACAATTAGATAATTCAAAGCAGGATTCTGTTTCTGTAAAAGAAACCTTCCTTGTACAAAAGGAACATGCCTGCTTTGGTGTGAAGATTGAAAATGAGGGAAGCGATACCTCTATACCATCTGAAAGCCCACTTTCTTCAGATGCATCCAAAATTTCAAAAGAAAAGTCCATTTCCGCTGTGGTGCCAGTGCTAGAAAAAGTATCGGATGAAAATCAAACCGCCTCCATAAGCATAAAATCTAAAGCTAAGGCAAACAAGCGACTGGCAACTTTGGCAAGATAGGTGAGAGACAGTACAATCGACTTCTGAGTTCCAACTTGTCTTACCAGGAAAGCCAGCATACTTGCTGGCCTTTTTTTTGTTATAATAATTTCAGGCTTCACCTGGGTATGTAAAATTACTGTTAATGAAACGGTATTTTAGGTTAATTTGGGTGCTGTTACAGGAAGTGCGGATTTTTCCTAAATTTGTAAAAAACCTAAGAATTATCTTAATAAATCTGGTACTTAATTATTATTTTACTTATAAAGTCTCTGTGCTTTAATGGTTATGTAAGGATTTTTTGATACCCTTATACCCGATGGACCTAAGGTCACTGACAACGATGTTCATGTAGAATCTTCGTTTCTGTAATCCCTTTTGTTCTTGTCCCAAATGTTTGATTATTATAATAAAGGCTGATCGAATGCTATCTCGCAACTCACTAATACATGGTTTACGCCGAGACCAGTTAATCGGAGTTCTGACTATTTCAGAGTTTCCGGTAGTTATGGTAGAAAGCCACTTCATTCAGTCTGAGGTTATGGGAATAAAACCCGTAATTTTTAATATTGATGAGCTTCTTGTTTCTATATCCCCAATTTCCTCTCTTAAGTTCGATTGGGAGTGGGCCCCAGTTGATACAATACTCATTGAAGTTATCATTCCACCTGTAGAGTCAGACCTTGTAAGTGCAGAAAATGACTTCCTCCGTGATTCTGGTATCGGCCATATCCAGTGCGAGCCTGGCGGAGCATCAATACGACGTACAGTTACCTTCGTTGGTGGAATAACCGCTGATAACTTACTGTATCAGTTGAGGCTTATGTGCGTAAGTGCGTTAAAACTTTTAGGAGAGGAACTGGGGGATGAAGTCTAAGATTAGATATGTTTTATCTGGTTTTGTTGTGATATGTGCATTTGCTGGAGTTTATAAAATCCTAAACAATGTTCCGGTTAAACCTGACCTTTTGGACTTCACTGGAAACACATTTAAAAAGACATCACTCTTCCTGCCATGTGATAAAAGCTCGCCTTCTTTAAACATTAAAATTGCTGATAACGAGAAAATCGTGATCAACGGCATCGCTTCAAAAGTAACTTTTGTTGAAAAGGCTGACCCCGTCAAAAGCCCTGGTTTTTGTGATGATCTTGATCTAAACAATTCTCGCCTTGTACATACGGCATCTTACAGCATGGTGATTTCTGAAACCAAAACAGGATATACACTCTCAAATTTCAAGCATCTTGCCGATGATGAATCATTAGGTGGTATGTGGTTTTATCAAAAGTGACTTTTTATATGGCAACTTCAGACTTCTCTCTTAAAAACCATAATGTAAAAGCTTTTGGTCAGGATGCAGCACTTGTCATTGAGATGAACAATGAAGATGTTAGCTCATCAAAACCTTCACCTTTTTCAAATGAGATTGATAATTATTATCTTACATTGCACGTCGCTCCGAGGAACGCCAAAAAAGATTATGACTGGGGCTCAAACCGTTCTGTACTTCTAAAATTGTCGACGAATGAAGTTATGCAGATGGCATCTGTATTTCTTAGAATCATGCATACTTTAAAAATTGATAAGAGGAAAACCTCACATCATGGCCACGTCGTATACAAAAATATAAGCGTTACCCCAAACGAGAGGGGCGGTTTGTTGTTATCAGCAGGGATAGTTCCAGTCGATAAAGACGGCTTAAAACCCTTCATGCACATGGTCCCCGTCTCACAAATGGACTGCGTTAAAATTGGCCTCTACATACTTGGATATCTTGCTCAAAAAACGCCTTGGGTAAGCTCCGAGTCTATAATTACCGCGCTTCGCTTATCTGAAGCCAAGAATTCAAAATAGCGTATTAACATACGGAATACATGGAAAAATACAGGTTTTTTTAAATGTTATACGAACGGATATTTCTGTTTTTCATCGTAAAGTGAGTTTAATTTTGCTCAGAAAAACAGGTATTCGTCATGAGAAAATCAGGTTTAGGTTTAGCCCTGTTGTTTTCTTTAATTGCTCCGATTAAAGCGGTCTACGCCGAAGCGATTATGATTTCAGGAAAGCTACAGGCTGATTTGCCAGCCGTATCCTTTGACCCGGGGCCGGGCGACTTTGTTGCATACGTTAATTCTAACACTATCACTGCCTCAGGTGCAGGCACAGCCTGTAATGTAACGGTTGATGATCGAGCGACTTCCTCTGTTGATAACCTCGTTTGTTTTTTTGAGTGGTTACCCAATACCTTGGGATTTACTTCTAACGGTTTCACTCTTTCAGGCGTTCCCAACACCACCGGTGATTTAAAACTACCTTACAAGATTTCTTACTTCTCTGGTTCTGAACGGAAAAAAGTTGAAATAGTAAAAGGTGAATATTCAATCAAAAGTGTGGCACCGGTAAAACCTACTATCACCGGTCTTAAATCATCCCTGAACGGATTAGTCTATGACGGCTTTTCTTTCAAATCGTATTTAAAGGATGAAGCGATCAAAGATATCGCTGTTTCTGTTGAGCCCCGCAATTATATTCAATACATCTCAATAGGTTCAGGCTCCGCCTGTGAAGTTCCTATTGGCGGAACTTCCTGTACCATTGAAGTTGGAAGCATTAAGGCCAGTGATACAGATGAACTTTTGGGTTCACGTGATATCACAATTACAGCAAACTCTAAGAATAATTATTTCGCACCTCCTGAATCCAAAAAGCTTGTTGTTAACTGGGATTATCGGCCTCCTGTAGTAGACCATACACTTTGGAATTTTACCGATGAGGCTAAAACAATCAAAGTAGGTGGCCAGGACATCTATACCGGAGCCAAAACCGTTGCTGTGGCCGTTAAGGTACCCCAGCAAGAAACAGAAGGTGAATGGTGGCTCCCAACAGCTATGTCGCTCACTATGACTCCGGATGGCGTGTTTAAACCGACGACTAAAGTGACTTTAGATGATGGCACTGAGATTGATTTCAAACAGTCCTGGGCAACCCCTTTACGTAGAACTTTACAGCCGGTAAGTGGACCTCAAAAAGTCGGTGATGAGTACCTCTATATCTTCGACTTAACGGATCTTATAAACGGGTCCTACGCAGCGACTTTTACAGTAGAAAATACGAGCAAAAACTCTTCTACGTACACTGAGCCTGAAAGCAAACTGATGCTGTCTGATAACCCAACGCTTATGGTTCTCAAAGATGGGCAGGTATTAACTAAACGAGCACCCGTATACTTCCTGAACGAGATTATCGTTGCAGCTTTCCAGGGGCAGGCTGGGGTTGCTGACATAAAATCAGTAACAATAGACAACAAAGTAGTTTCGTTAACACCTACAAATTATAGAGGTATTTACTACCTGCCGGTTGGAGACGATTTAGCAGTTAATTCGGATCACGAGATTACTGTGGTGGCTGAAAACCTTTATGGAAAAAACGTTAATTTCAGTACCGTTTTCACTTATCAACCTACTGGATTCACTCTCAAGAATCTGGAAAAAAACGTAACTCTTTACTCGCGTGTACGTCAGTATACGGACCTGCTTAGTCAAACAGCTGGTGATAAATGCACTCTGTTTACCACAGAGGAAAATGCGAATGCTTACCTCGCCTGGTATGGGGAAAAATCAGATGTTACAGCATGCTACCCTCAGTGGAACAATGTCCCTGATGGGTTGGAGTTCTATTTTAAAGGACGTACCCCGGGTCTAACTGGATTCTTTAATAAAACAGGTGAGAATCTGCTCGACTATCAAGTCTATATGATTAACGGGAAGGGCTCTAAAGCGGTATCCGCAAGGAATCGCCGTACTCTGACCACACAATTACCATACAACCCGATCATCTCTTACAAAAAGAATAAAGTCATAGCTGGCATCAATCCGAACACTGCTCTGGCTTATACGACCGGGGGGGAGGCCGCTCGAATATTAGCGAAGGTGGTACCAGCTGACGTTACGATGATCGTCTCTCAAAACGGCTCTGAGGCTGTCAAAACGTCATTTAAAAATCGTTCCTCAAACAACGATGCAACGACCTTTGTACAAAGGGTTAAGGTTGCTGCTGCACCATTGTGGACAAAGAACGTCTTTGACATAGCTGTAGAATACTCAAAGGATCCAGAATTAAGAACTACAGACACACTCAACGTATATACGGTGCCTGATTTCAATATTCGAGCATCGATGGAAGTGGATGACAGAAAAACAGCCACATCTCTTGAAGTGCCCTTAAAGGTAACAGTGGGGCGTTATAACAACTCCACACGTAAAAGTGCATTTGACCGTAAAACAATGGGAGAATGGGACGTCACGATATACTCGCAAAAAAGTGTATACGGCAAAGATCCAGAAACAGGCCGTTATAAAACTACATACGAAAGAACTGCGCTGACTGAAGCATTGCCGGTCAATGATGCGGGCATTGTCGAAACCAAGATTAAAATTGAAAATATGGATCTGGGTAATATGCGTCTGGTTGGTGTGGCTAAGGTCAGATCGCCATTCTCTGATTTTGAAATGAAACGTGAGACCAGTGCTGTAGGCATTCGAATCTATAAAGGTGAGGAACTGGAGGGTAACCTGTCGAAAAGCCTTATTATCGGAAGGATCCCACTTAGTACTCTGGTAAGCTTCAAATCTGCCAGTACTGCTAACTCTGACGCACTTGCCCCCACCGAATGGCAGCAGTCCTCTGATAATGGTCAAACCTGGAATATGCTTTCCGACATGACCGGAAAGAGAAGTGTAAGTATCAAAAAGACAGAAGTAGGAAAGTGGCTTTATAGGGCAAAAATGACCAATAAATTCACATCTAAGGTTTCCTACACAGATGCCTTAACGGTAGTTACCTACAAGCAGCCTAAGCTCAGTATAGATGTGACAGACATTCTTCAGGGCTCAGATGTACCTGTAACCCTGCTTGATAACGATGAGCCTATACCAGCAGGCACCGCTGAGGTTCTCTGGTCAGAGGATAAAGTCAACTGGGTGCAGGGAGATACAACTTACACTGTGGCTTCAGCTGATACCCTACCGTCTACGATTTATGCCCGGATGCGTTACCTTGATTCCGATGAACTGGCAGAGGAGTCTTCATGGAAGGAAACGTCTGCTCGGTTGGCAGCCGCAAAACCCAAGCGCCTTTCTGTCTCGGTAACGGGGGTTTCTAAGGTAGAGGTTGGTCAAAAAGTTACTTTGGAAGGTAAGTTCACGAACCCTAACAGTAAGTACCAGAATGGTAATAACGTAGTTGAAGAATGGAAAACACCGGATGGCCAGACATTTAAAGGCTCTACACTGTCTGTTACCCTTACTGAGCAAATGTTGGATAAACAGGGATATGCTGCTTTTGAATACAGTGCATGGTTAGCGGACAATAAGGTGAATACGGTTTCTACCCGTAGAGTTTCTGTCAAATCGTGGGTTTATAAATTCCCCGAAATGAAAATAAGCTCCAAACTTAAATACGACATGGCACCGACCACCCTACGCGTTGCGTTGAGCGGTATTAAGGATGGAGACTATCCTGGTGTTACTTATTCCCGAGAATGGATTTACGACAAAGAGAATCTGGTAATCACTAAAGATGAAGGTGACACCAAAGAATTTACAATTGAAAATCCTGGCAAATATACATTGATGGTTGTTTTCAAAGATAACCGCAACAATGAACAGCGTATCGAAAATACCTTTGTTGTCGATGAACAAACGCCAATGAACGTTGAGATGACACCCAAGTTCTCTAACAAATATATGAGAGCTCCACTCGATGTAACCTTAAGGTCAAACATCAAGCTATCTCATTCGGCGGACTCGATAGATACGGTCACATACAAGGTGAACGGTGAGGTAATACCCAGCGGCAAAAATTATTGGGCTCAACTGATTTCGGGTTTAAAAGAAAAGAAATACGAGATCACAATTGATGTTGTTAGTAAACTTGGACAGAGAGGTTCAGCATCTGTTGAGTTTGATGTCGTTAAAAACGCAGTGCCTAATTGTACATTGAGCTACACGGAAACCAACCTAAGCTGGAGCTTTACCAATAAATGTGATGATACTGATGGAAAAATGGTTAGATATGAATGGTTCATCAACGGCGAATTAAGGAACGTTTTCGGTAGTACGGCTACACTTTCTAAAAACCTTAACCGTGGTAAGCAGGACATAAAAGTAATTGCTTATGATGATAGTGGAGACTTTGCAACGCAGCACGTGACAGTTTTCGGACCGGCTGAAGAGGCAAGTAAGTCTGAAAACACTGTATCAATACCAAGCAGTGAGTAATAAATTTTTAAATATAAAGCCGGGACATTTTGTCCCGGCTTTTTTATGCCCAACAATTGGACCTTTGAAAAATTAATACCGGAAAGTAACTTTGCTACAAAGGTATCTTTCATGGCCGCTAACAAGGCTGCGTCTACATGCTGAGAAATTAACATCCTTATAGGTTAATATTAGGTTAGTTTGCAGACTTCCGAGCGTTGAAAAACATGGATAATAGTTACTTGGATAGAGGTGTATCTACTTAGTAAAAATATTCTTCAGTGCTAGTGAGAAAAATATGAGCGACTACATACCTAAAAAGAGAGGGCTGCTTATACTGGATTGGTATGTCCCCATTAATATTTTATTGCTGATTCTCGTTATGTGTGTCTTTTTCACCCGTTATACATTTGGATACGGTTTATTGAATGGGTGCCTGCCTGCTGATTTTTATATGATTGATCATTCGGATAAAACTATTAAAACTGGTGAACTCATAGCTTTCAACATGCCGAAATCGGTTCGTTTTATCCCAGAAAATGAACGAGTCATAAAAATTGTTGCCGGTGTGGGCGGTGACAAACTCAAAGTAACAATGGATGGGGTTTATAACGGGGACAAATTTTTTGAAGCTAATGCACGTCGTATTTCAAAGAAATACAGTATTCCGTCCATTTTGATTGAAAAAGAATTGATAATTCCTGAAGGCGAAGTTTTCCTAATTGGGCAAACCGATCACTCATGGGATTCCCGTTTTTGGGGAACAGTAAAGCTGAATTCAGTAATTGGGAAAACATATGCGATCTTTTAATGTAAATAAAAAATATTTACCAATACTTCCTGGACTTGCGTTATGTGCAGTTTTAAGTAATACAAATGCAAGCACTGAGTATCAACATGATGCTGACCTAATCGCTCAGCAAGCAAAAGGGCTTGGCGCTCAGGCTAAAGGTGCACAGCAGCCAGATGGGGCTCTTAGCCTTGATGCTACGCTAAATTCACCAGATGTGCAGAAGTACATTGCGCAATCTGAAGCACTCAAAAAAAACCAGGACCTGAGCAGGCAAACAAACCGTGGTTACGTGCCCGGTATGAATGCGGATAGTGTTCAAGCAGTTATAGACCATACCCAGGCTATAAGGGCCCAAAGTAATAACTCTGATGCTGTCAACGATATAATTAGAAGACGTGATGAAATTCAGGAAAACGCCAGCCTTAATGAAGCGGCTCTGAAAGCTGTGGAAAATAAGCCGGAAGTCATGCGAGGACAATCTAAAAATATCGAAAAATTGTTTGGTTCCTCGGGCATCACAGCTGCTGACTTCGAAAGAAAAATGGATAGCACACGTGAAGAAGCACTATCAACTGAAAATGGTATAACGATCTTTGCTTCATTTAGCTTACCGGATTATGTACTGGAAGACCTTTTACGTACGGCCTCAGAGCATAAAGCTCGTGTAGTTTTCAATGGTCTAAAGAAAGGAACTACTCGGCTACCAGAGACACAGGCAGCAATAAACCAAATGATTGTCAAAGGAAAATTTGAATCTCCTTTGATTACAATTGATCCTGATAGCTTCAGTCAGTATCAAGTAACTCAAGTACCGACAATTATTTCTCGGGAGCAAGCTCGTTTTGCAAAAATGGTAGGGTCCTTCAACGTTGAGTTTTTTCAGCGAGAACTTGCTAAAAAACCCGATCAGGACATTTTTCCTGTTGCTGGTACGATTTATCCCGTTGAAGAAAAGAGCATCATTAAAGAACTGGAAGAACGCGCACAAAAATATGACTGGGAAGGTGCAAAAAAAAGGGCCGTTGCGGACACCTGGAAAAATCAATGGATGGTCGATCTCCCTCCTGCCCAGGAACACAAAGAATTTTTAATTGACCCTACAGTGAGGGTCACTCAGGACGTAAAAGATAAGCAGGGCCGTGTAATAGCTTCCGCCGGGGAGTTGATTAATCCACTTTCGAGATTTCCTCAAAACCTGACGATGATAATTTTCGATCCACTCAATCCGGGCCAGCTGGTATGGGCTGAGCAGCAGTATCGACAACGTCTGGGTAGTGGAAAAGTAATGCCAATGTTTACCCGTATCCAAAAAGATAATGGATGGGATCACCTAAATGATTTACGTGAAAAATTTAACGGTAAGGTGTTTAAAGTAAACGAACAGATTATCTCACGCTTTCAGATTAAAAATACACCTGCGCTTATAACTACTGACCAAGATAAATTCCGGATCACCCTGTTTAGCGAGGCAGAAGTCCGTGGAATCGGAGCCCCAAATCTTTCAGAGGAAAAATAATATGAAACTCGGATTTATTATAGGCGCTCTCTTTGCAACATGGCTGACGCTAAATTATCCGGACCAGATGAGAAGTTATTTTACCAAAGCCGTCGACTATATCGAAAGTGTTGCAACATTTATTACATCCAAGTGAGCATGATGGTGAAAAAATTCAAAAAGTTACTTTTAGAGTTCATTGTAGCAGTTATGCTTTCGCTTTCTATACCTGGTATGGCTATGGCAGCAGATGCTGGAGTCCCTGGGGCTATGTGTCAGTCAGCTGGAGTGTGGCAGGGCTTGATTAAGAATATCTGTTGGAGCTGCATTTTTCCCATGAGGATAATGGGCATAGGGGCTGCTCCAGAAGGCGCTGCACCTTCACGTCCGGGTTGCTACTGCACAGATCAGAACGGCGTACCGGAAATAGGTTGGCAATTGAGCTTCTTTCAGCCGGTGAAGATTGTAGAAGTTGTAAAGAGCCCCTGGTGCAGCCCCTTTCTTGAAGGCACGATGCTTCAAAAATCGCAGTTTGATATTGGTAAAAGCAACACTAATCAGCCAATGACAGCAACTGAAGCCGGATTTTACGATGTTCATCTTTGGGAGTTCCCAATCATGACAATGCTCAAATTACTGATTATTGGCGAGTGCACTGCTGAACCCTATATAGATGCCAGCCTGACCTATATAAGCGAAGTGGACCCTATGTGGGAAAGTGATCTGCTTACACTCGTCCTGAATCCCGAGGCAGTAGTTTTTGCAAACCCAATTGCCTCAATGGTGTGCGCTGCTGACTGTGTAGCAGTAACAGCAGGAAAGGATAATCTCGCTGCATACTTTTGTGCCGGATGCGATGGCAACCTTTACCCATTAACCGGCCACATTTACGCAAATGATGACGCTGTAAGGACGAGTTCACTGATTACCCAGCGTCTTCTGACAAAACTACATCGCCAAGGCATGCTGATGCGAACGATGGGAGCAGACGCAATGTGTGAGAAAACGTGGGAATACTTTACACCACGTTCCCAGTATCGGCTTTCAATGCTTTTCCCTACTCCTGAGGCGAAGGGACCGGATTGCTGTCATCGTCTTGGTGATTCGGTACACGACTGGTCAACCCTTAAAGGTGGGCGCAAAAAAATAGGCAACGATAATTATGTCTATATGTTGTGGCGTTACAATGACTGTTGTGTTCGCTACGTTCCAGGCGTTTGATTTCTAAGGAGAAAATAAGTGAAACTTAGAAAAACAATCACCTCAGCGATTATTGCATCAATGGTTGCCAATACTATGAGTTGGGCTTTTTATGTCACACTCATAAACATGGTAATGACACCACGTGTTTACGCTGCTGACGCTATATTTGACCAGCTCGAAAATAATTTTAACCTTGCAAATCCTAACGCAAATCGCAATGCAACCACCAGTGCTCAGGACATTGTGGAGAAATACAAGAACGCGGATTCAGGCGAGAATGTCAGTGGGAAGATCACCGAGAAATACGTGGGTAAAGCCGAATCCGCTAATCTTAATCTCGGGAAGTATGGGGCAGGGAACTCTAATGAAAGTGTCATGAAAAATGCCGCATCCGATGGAAAGTCTATTGGTAGCGCCGTACAACTGCCGAGTATGTCTGGAGGGACAATCAATTCAAACTACACCAAGGAAGGGGCAAAGCTGCTCTCTCGTGATGCTAATGGCAACATTGGTATAAGCAGTAATCCCAATACTACTCCTGGAACCAAAACAAATACGGGAGAGATTTTCAGCTCAGAGCAAAAGCACAGCGATATAAAGTTCAACGCCGCAGATCGTTATGGGGATGAGGATGGCTTTGTTAACGATATAAAGAATCGGAAAAGCCAGTTATTTGATGCTCAAAGTTATGATGGCGTTGCCTACCGCACCCTCGTAAATGCTAACAAGGACAACCCGGCATCGTCTGTAAAGCCTAACGATCCCATGTTTACTGCGGGGAGAAATGAGATAACCAATGCTGTTGCTGGTACTGGAAACTGGCTTCAGAACTGTAATGTTGAGACCTCCAAAAAAACAGTAACCACACACCATCCTGATTACAAAGAGTTCTACTGTAACTCGCCTAAGCAAGATAACTTCAGCAGCTGCACGATAACTCGTGACTTCTCTGTTCCTGTATACATTTCAGGCGGAAACGGAGACATGTCGATGTGCGGCGATAATTGTGTGCGTATATGGTTTGGTCGCCGTGATGACAACTACTGGAGTGACGGGGTATTTGATAACGAACTGACATTAAAATTCCATCCGGATGCAAAATTGGCCTCAGCAAAGATTGTTAACGCGGAGTGGGATGACCACATGCGGGTAACACTTGATGGCACGCAGATTTTTGCTCACATAGATGGTGCATATCGAGAAAGTGACTATCCGGCTCCAAAGGGATCTTGGGAGTTAAAAAAATCGTGGAAACTCGACAAAGTATACGATGTAACTGAAAAGGTCAGAAAATCAGTTTATGAAGAACCTGATCGTGAAGTGACAATGGCATCCAGAGTCTGGGTTGGTGGGGGAGGTGAAGGGTACTTTGAGGTTGAGCTGACGTTTGAAAATATGAAGCTCGAAGATAAGCACGTCCAGGAACCAGCTGGTTGTTACGATGCTGTACAAACACCAAATACATTCTGCCGTTTCGATCGGTTTAAAGATATGGATGTTGGCACGAAGCGGCTTCCGGAAAGCGTGCTTTCTATGGCAAAGCCGCTGTATGAAGGCGATAAAGGCTTTCTTACCTGGAAGACTAACCTTGAAGGCTATTTTTGTGATCCATTGGCTAAAGACAAGATTTGCTCTTATGACGCCAGTGGGAAAATTATGAAAGACGCTAATGGAAAGGACCTCTGTTACAACTACGAAGAAATTAAGAGTATGCCTGATGCATGTAGTTCTTATAAAAATGATGCAGCATGTGTACTCGATAAACAAACATGTGCAGAGGGTTGGTTCGATGAGGGCACTAACAGCTGCTACATGTATGAACAGAAATACACCTGTGACAGAGGTAAGGATGTAGTTCGTGAGGTTGAATCTTCTACAAATGCCTGTGTTGGCATGATCCCATGTTCTGGAGGAACATGCGAAACTGGGCCAAAGGAAGAGAACAACGATTTTGGAAAAGTTGCGGCTTATTCAAACATGGTTCAGTACATGCAGGGCGAAGCCAAATGCGAAGACCCTAACGATGCCAATTCCTGTTCTGTCTTTGAAGGAAAACCTGAATGGTGTGGTCGTTCAGTAGGCTTTGTAAATGGCCTGGCAAAGACGGACTGCTGCGAAGCACCGCAGGGAACCGCAGGAGCACTTGAAGGTATCATGCTTGCCGGATCTATGATCAGAAACACTAACTGGACCAGAGTTAATGCTCAGCTAATAAAATGGACCGGCGGTGATACAGGTACATGGGCTTCTATGTCCAATGCGGTCGGTGAGTGGACTGCATCAGCTGGTAAAACAGTAGGGCAAATGTGGAACAATGTCACGAGCTCCTTAACGAGCGTATATGAAAACGTCGCTGGTAATCTAAGCAGGGCAGTTGGGTCTTCCGCAACTTCTGGAGGGGCAGGAGGTGCTGGCCAGTTGGCACAGGAAACAATGTCCAGCTTCGGTATAGGTCAGCTTAAGCAGATGGCAATGAAGAAAGCCTACGAATTGCTACCAGATACAGTTCGAGACTTTGTCTTTAAGAACGTTGCTACTACCGGAGGAGAGGTTGTCTTCTCGGCTGCGGTTCAAAACTTTATGCTTGCATTAAACGTGATCGGTTGGATTTATACAGCCTATCAGGTCACTAAAATGCTTTTAGAAATGTTGGTAGCATGCGACCAGAAAGAGATGGAAGCTTCTATTCATAAGAATCAAAAATCCTGTTTTACATTAGATACGGAACGATGCGTCAAATATCTGAATGTTGGTTTCACAAAGAAATGCGTTAAAAAAGCAACAGACATGTGCTGTTATAATTCCATGTTGTCACGCGTTATTATGCAACAAGCTTATCCGCAATTAGGAATAGACCCTGTCGCCTCTAATTGCGTGGGGCTATCAATAAAGCAAATACAGCAACTGGATTTCGATAAAATTGATCTGACGGAGTGGATTAATGATGCAGTTCAGGTAGGAGAAGTTCCTGATCAATATTCAAAATTCTCCGAAGAATCAATTGTGGAAAACTTACCATTCCAGAATGAGAACTATCAACTTCCATCAGAACGTACCAAGGAAGCAATGGGCGGTGAAGAAAATATGATAAAGGCCAGACAAGAAAATGCTCAGGCTATAAAAGAGGAAAATGTAGATTGTAGCTATTTACCTCGACCGGCCATATGTGAGGTAGGTTCAACTACGCTGGATCCGGTTACGGGCAAGCAGTTGCCGAAATATTGAAGAAGGGGCCGTTAGGCCCCTTTTTTAATTACTTGGCTTTCAATGTTTTTTCTGGGAAGCCTTTTTTACCGTATTCACCGGTAAAGAGGTAATAATCTTTTCCGTTGATGGAGGCTGCAACACCCCCTGGAGTTGTTGTATTTGGGCTATCAGAACGGAAAATGATACCCGAAAAATCAGCGCTTGTTTCGTTTCCTTTAAATGGGATGAACACATAACGAATTACAGCGTAATCACCAGCGGGAAGGTTTAGCTGAGGAGTTTCGGTTCCTGTTGCGGGGCGAATCGCCTGAAAGCTGTACATTGAATCTGTAGGGAAAACATCAGCATCAGGCTTAGAGGGCAGATCACAGGTACTCCATTTATTGACGACTGCCATATCAATTTTACATGTGGCCAGAGCTGCTTTCTGTTTTTCAGGGTTGTATCCAAATGAGGCCTGAGTTGCTTTTGTATGCTCAAAAACATACTTAGCTCCTTCACGTACCAAACTTTCATCATTGTAAGGCAATTTTTTTGGATTGGGGACGAACACTAGGTATTGATTGACCTGGATGTATTCGGCGTCAGAAGAACTGTACAAAGAGCCGAGGCTCATGATCCCAAAACCTTTTAGACCGCCTGTTACGTAGCCCATCGAACTATTGATGAGATACTTAGAAAGAAAGTTGTCGGCATCCCCTCCAGGAGTAACCTCTTGCTCCTTAAAATTAACGTCGAAACCAGCAAACGAATAGGCATTCTTGGCGACAGAATCATTTGCTTTAGCATGCCAGTACTGGCCGTGACTGTACGCATTCAGAGCGGTGCCTGGCGTAGTGCCGGTGTCACCGGCACAACCCGATAGGGAAAAACCAATGACGACAGAAGAGACCAGAGATACTAAACGTAAAAGTTTCATTTAAAGCCCTTTTTGTAATGTCTTTTGGAGATGGAACCATTATTCCATAGTCACGCGTTTCACAAACAACCTGATTGCATAAAAAAGGAAAAAAAGTGATTTCCAGTAGAACCAGCAGTACACAAGAAAAGCGCTTTTATAAAAATGTATAATTATTAAAACGAAGTAATGAGGTTGAAATGGGTAAGCCAACAGAAGAGCAAAGACCTGTTATCGAGAATGCTAGCGCAAACAATATGGTGATAGCAGCGCCTGGATCAGGCAAATCATTCACCATGATAGAAGCGGTTATATCGATTCTCAAAAAGTATCCATATGCAAGAATCGGGATGGTGACCTTTACTCGCGCTGCAACAAACGCACTTGCAGCAAAGTTACAAAAGCGATTGAGCAAGAAGGATCTTGACCGGGTGCTGGTGGATACTTTTCACGGACTCGTTAAGAAGCAACTGGACATGATTCGCTGGCCGGGAAAGATGTTGATAGGGCCAGCACAGAGATCTGTCATTCACCGGGCTTTGAAAGAATCCGGTGTAACGATGAAGTTTGCTGAAGCTGAATTCGTTATTGATGCTATCGGCAGAGAAATGGATACGGATGTGATTTCAGTTCGGCATAACAGACAACAGATCCATTTATTTAATACCTATCAGGCGTTATGCCAGAAAGACCATGTGGCGGACCTCAATGCTCTTTCAAAATTTGTTGTCGGTCAAATGCATTCGGGAAAAATGCGCACGTTAGATTTGACACATTTGATAGTAGACGAAGTTCAGGATACTGACTCTATACAATTCTCATGGATAGCATTGCATACAAGAGCTGGAGTCTATACGAGTATAGTTGGAGACGATGATCAGGCCATCTACTCCTTCAGATCCTCAGGAGGAGTCAAAATATTTCAACAGTTTGAAAAACACTTCAGACCTAACATATTTTACTTAAACACATGCTTTAGGTGTGAACCTGAAATTTTAGAGGTGGCCGGAGCACTGATAGGAAAGAATGTTTACCGTTATGCCAAAGAGTTACGCTCGGCAAAAAAGGGAGGAGGAAAGGTCACTTTTCGTTCATATGTAGATATGGAGGAACAGATACAGGGTATTTTAAGCCTTATAAATCAGGATCCACATGGATGGGCAATTCTAAGCCGCAATAATGCTCACTTGGATGAGCTAGAAAGTTTGATCGAACAGCCAGTAATTCGTTACGGAGGTAAATCATTCTGGGATGAAAAAGAAACAAGCGATGTGTTAAGCCTTATGGCCTTTTTCCGACAATCAAATGATCCTCGCTTAATGAAGAGAGTATTGGCATTGTTTGGAGAACAGGAATCAGTTTTGGATGATGTGGCATTGAGTATGAGAGGAAGAAAAGTTACTTTTGGCGACCTTGCCATCCCGGAGGACAGTTCTCTCGAAACAAAAACATTACATTCAAACTTCGTGCGCTTTACCCAGGAAAGTACTGATAAAGTTGAGATAGCAAAACGTTTCGCCAACCTTACGAAATGGATGGAATCGTCGTCAATCAAGATGAGGAGTAATAAAGGTACAGCAACCTTAACAAAAATTGCTTTAGACACTTGTAAACAGTGGGCAGAAAAGACTGGTTGGATGAATATGATCAATCGTGCTGCTGCAATGTCATTAGGCCCTAGGAAGAAGGACGAGGAATACAGCCCAGAGAAAGTAGTCCTATCAACCTTGCATGGTTCAAAGGGTCTTGAGTGGAATAAAGTAATAATAATGAGTTGTAATGCGGATCAGATACCAAGTAAAAGATCAGTTGGGGAGGAGGCAATAGAAGAAGAAAGACGTTTGCTTTATGTTGGATTTACGCGTGCAGAAAAGCAACTTTTTGTAATGTGGTATGGTGACCCTTCTTTCTTTTTAAGAGAATGCAGTGAAGAAAAGATAAAAGAAGCAGCTAATATTCGAATTTCTCCAGTTTATACAGAATAATTCGATATGGGCATTTACTTATGCTTAAAGCTATAGTATAAAAACAATGAGCTTAAATATCAGCTCCCAAATTTGAGTAACTTTGCTTAAAGTTACTTTCGCGTTAAGCGTTGATTTAGCCGTGAAAAGCGGCCAGCTTAAACAAGCTGTAAGACACCACCGGCAAAATGTCACCTTTGTCGCTGGTGCACTTCCCATGCCTGAAAAAGGCAATCTGAATTTACCAAACCGTAACTAATTTAGCTCCTCCTGGAGCTATTTTTGTTGCGTACTTCTAATGCCAGATAGTATAAATCAGGCGGTTCATAGCTTACGGGAGATGAATGACAGGCTTTGCCTTCGTGTTGAAACAAAAAATTGTTTCTTCCTTCTTACTATATATAGGTGACCCCAAATGTCTAAAAATAAAGCTCGCAGTAAAGCCCTTCATCAAACCTTTAGTGAAATTATTCCAGAGATGGATAAGGCGCTAAACAAACAGCTCTTAGAAGTTCTGATGAAATATACAGAACGTGATAATGAACTGATTGTTATTTTGAATGAGGACGGCCCAAATATCATTGAACTTAAGTCTCTTAAGCCTGTGTCTTTGTTGGCCGAAAAGCTTTCTGCTTATTCAAGCTATTATCATGTGGATGTTGTGGAGCTCGTGGTCAAGAAAATTGATTTCGAAGGAGCTTATAAGCTTCTTAAAGCTTCCCCAGATGTACCACTTTTTAAAAGCTTAACTGAACTGGATAAATATCTTGTTGAGGAGTTTGAAAAATACGGATTAAATTCATTTCTTGACGTGGATAATCTGGATTACTCACTTGAAAAAGCCAGTGAACTCAAAAATGAGCAGTTAATAAATTGGGTTTCGGACATCATTTGCAAACGTGAAAAATTAACTTTACGTAAGCGTTTTGATGTCGCAGTAAAGGCCCACTACGAAAATGTAGAAAAAATGTATGATACCATTCGTCCGTTAATGAAAAAACTGGGTTTCCCAGAAGATCTCATGACGCACACCTTTAGTGAGTTAAGCGTTTTTGAAACTAAAGGATGGGACCATGCAATAAAATCGAAAATTGAGACTCTCGCTAAGCGTGAAACTCAATATTTAGATGATGCGGCTAAAGCAGAGAATCGACGTCTTGTAACAGAGAAGTTGGAGAACTCTTTAGCGATTGCACCAACTAAACCAACAAGAAATTGGTTACATATTGCCGGAATTGCCTGTTTGGTAGTCTGCACGTTCATGTATGTAACTAATAAATTTATTTAATCCTGTTAAGGGGGAACCCTAACGGGGCTTCTCTTTGAACAAATCGAGGAGCGGAAAATGTCATATCTTGAATATATCAATGAAGTAAAAGTGTCCGGGATAGTTATCAGTGCTGTGGAGAAAAAAATGACTGACCAGAGTATAGGTTTGTTAATAAAGCTCAAAAATAGGATGAAGACAGAAGTTGATGGTGAAATCACTGAGAGAGAATTTTCAGTTCAAATCAAGGTGTCGCCTGAAATGTATTCAACCTGTTTCACTGGTATAAATCAGGGTGATGAGTTGATGGTCTCCGGTTATATTGTTGTCGATACTATTATGATTGAAGGGAGAGAACATCCTCTTGACTACATGAGAGTGGTAGCAACAAGTAAGTTGGCTCACATACCTAAACCTCTAAAAGGTTTTGGACAAAGTAGCTTTAATCAGATCTGACATTAAACCCACCCTAAAGGGGAGAAATCCCTTCATGGGATTTCTCCTTTTGGAGTCCCCATGAAACAAAAATTTAGGGCTACTGCAATAAGTAGTAATCAACTTAGTTTTTTTTCTATACTCGATATAGATGAAGATGAAATAACGCAAATAGTTGATTCACCCAAAGAGCATTTAAATGATGCTTACACGTCCGGATTAAACTTTAAATCAGAAGAAAGTAACATTTCTGAGATAAATTATGATTCTGAAAGGCGTGAAAATCACCTTTATGAAAAATCCAAATTACTTAAAAATCAGATTTTGCATACAATTAATTTTGCAGCAGAAACAGATTATCTATATACGGTTGAAGAATATAACCCAGATTTGGGTGGTCTGGTAATAGAATGGACCCCTGAGGATGTGTATGTTGTTTTTCTATCCGCTATGGAAGAGTCTTTGGAAATCATTAAAGAACTAGTGTTGAGGAGAAAGTTATTCTTCAAAGATGACAATGGTAATATCACAGTGAATCCACTTTTAGAAGCTGAAACACGGTGGTATATGTCAAAATCATTTGAATACACTTGTTTATGTCATGGACTTGATGCATGTGAATTTAGAGCGGAATTAAAATCATGGCTCTATTATCATTCGCATCGTTCGATTAGTGAAAACACGAAATTAGCTGAATGCAGGAATGATGATGAAATCATTTTGCATGATTGCAATGACGATATGGGCTGGGACATCTTCTTTGATCAGGATTATTTAATGTCAGAAAAAAAACTGGCTGTTAAATGGACTGACAGGGAAATTATGGATGTTTACATAAAAGCTTTTAAATCCACATTAGAGTTGTTTGACGAGCTTGTTTCATGTGATCTGTTAACTAAACGAAACGCTTTTGGCAAGTTAGAAATCAATCCAATATTCGAAAATCATTTTGAATGGATCATGTCTGAAGCTTTTGAAATAGTGGGAAATCATCTTGGTTATAATGTGCCTCAAATCAGGAAACTGATGGCAACTATTTGCCAAATGAATCTCAAATAAAATGCCACTGGCAAACATCTGCCAGAGGGCGGTGTTTGCATTTTACCGGAGTTAAAAATGTCTAATGCCGCTATGAAGTTAAATGAAACATCTTCTGATGCTTATGAAAAATTAGAAGCTCTTCTTTCCCCGGATGTTATAAAGTTAAAACATTATGTGGATAAAGGTGAGTATCTTTTAGTTCTAGCAAAGGACCTTTTTGGTATTCCAGAAATGGATCCAAAGATGGCTGTGCCTGTTTTCAAAACTAAAACCTCGTATCGAGCTCCGCTGAACAAAGACTACATACCAAATCCCCGAATACTTGAACAAGTGGTTAAACTGCTTATCAGTCCGGATATAGATTTAAGTGTGTGTCTTAAAGGTGAGTCCGGTTCTGGCAAGACTGAAATGGTAATGTACATTAGCCACATGATGAATTGGCCGCTGACAATTAAGCAGATCAACAGCAATATTCGAGTTGATGAGCTTGAAGGTGAGCGCAGTCTTAATGGTGGTAATACAGGTTTTGTACACAGCGATTTGGTAACGGGATTTCGTAATGGTCACCTCATTCTTCTGGATGAAGTGGACAAAATCGATCCTGATACGGCAGCAAAACTTCACATGCCCATTGAACGTAAGCCCTGGTCACTCAGTGCTAATGGTGGTGAGGTTATAACTGCTAATGGCTACACGCGATTTATTGGTACTGCAAACACAAACATGAGTGGAGGCGCTCGCCGGTTCGTTTCTTCTCAACGTCAAGATGCAGCTTTTATAAAGCGGTTCTTGATAGTTGAAATGGAGAAGCCCGACAAAGTTGCTTTAACCAATGTGCTTACTAAACGATATAGCTCTTTGCCTTTTCAGGTCATTGAGAAGTTCGTAAGAGTAGCGATTGCAGTAAATGACTCTGGTACAGAAGACAGTGTGATGGATATTCGTCAATTAGTAGCTTGGGTTGGCACGTCGATGACGTTAAAAACCTTTAGTCTTCTTGACACTTTCAAAATAGCTTTTGCTTCTGCTTTACCTTTACATGTGGTCGATCTTGTTCTTCAAGCTATAGATCTTTCTCTTGGCGAAGACAAGGATAAATCGCTGGAGTATTTCACAGCAAAAAAGTCGAGTTAGATGGGATTTGTTATGAAACCTCTGATATTTGTATCTCAGAGTTATCCCATCTTGAATTTAGTGCGTTTTTAAGTACGGATGGTGCTGCTACCATTGCTATAGCAAAAAACGGAACTAATTTTACTGGACTTATGCAACTGAATAACGACTATTCTTTATTGTTTTATCATGATGGTAAAATAAATATGGAAGGTCTGATTAAACAAATGGAATTAAAAGGTTATATGTATCAGGGAGCAATGGGCAATGATGATGTTGTTGCTGAGTTTCCCGGTATTCTTTTAATTTCACCAGAGAAGCTTTAATATCAACCCTATCGGGAAATCTTTCCCGTTGGGGAGGGTTTCCCCTTTTTTTTGGAGAAACCCATGACTTTAAATACTTCAATGCTTAACAAAGTATCTGCAAAACAAATCTCTGAGAATTTTGCAAAATCATATCCAGATTTACTGGAAGGTGCAGTTATAACAAAAATTGAAATAAGTGGCTGTCAAGGATCGCGTCGAA
Organism: Escherichia sp. XD33; assembly: GCF_019375075.1. Taxonomy (NCBI): domain Bacteria; kingdom Pseudomonadati; phylum Pseudomonadota; class Gammaproteobacteria; order Enterobacterales; family Enterobacteriaceae; genus Escherichia; species Escherichia sp. XD33. Next base: position 44,161 of record NZ_JAENDM010000022.1, on the reverse strand, counting down.
CCGATAAAATCGATTTGTCTTATGATGGAGATGATATTACGGATCAAAAAAGCGTATCTAAAAGCGAAGTACGCTGGATTGACATAAAAGCCCTTAGCTTCAAAAGTACGATTACCAGCAGAATATCAACTCTTTGCTCACGCTTGTGCATCCGCTATAGCAATATGTGGATTTTACCAGTATCCAGTATGGAAGAGTTTCTGGAAGGGGCCCAAGAGATTGAACGAGAGTTTCAGGCAGGTATTCAAAACGTTGTAGACAATTATGAGATGCATATTGAGGCTGAAAAAAATAGAAGCCCAAGAATGTCTTCTTTGATTGATCAGTTGAAATTAACTAAAGATGATTTCATAAAATCCTTTAGATTTAATATTGCTCACTTTATTCCTTTTACGCCTATTAGCGTTGAAGGTGATGAAACCCAGGACTACTATCAGGAACAATTGATAACAGATCTGGCAGAAGAAGCAATGAAGGTTTATGAAAAAATTAGCAAAAATAACAATTTGCGCTCAAGTACTATTGACCGACTGAAGCAAATGCAAAATAAGATCATTAGCTTCATGTTTATACATAAAGAGGCGGCAGTACTTGCAGAAGCTATAAAACACATAATGAATAATTTACCTAAAGGTGCCATTTCTGAACCTCGCGACGTTGCGGTGTTACAGCAGTGGTTTTATTTCATGAGTGATGCTTCAATGTTAAAGCGTATTATTTCAGGAGAGCAAAAGGTTACTGACTGGTTGGAATCTATTACCAGATCATTTAATCAAAGCTCACAAACAGAACCGAACGCGCTACAGAACACAGGTATTGAAGCTATTTTAGATTCAACAAATGTGTTCCAGGTTGAACCTGTCGTAGAGAACGATATAAATAACAGCACGTTTTCAAACACTGATCCTGTAGCTGAACCTGAGAAATCAGTTTCGCAACAGGAAGACAATGTTGAAAATGGTTTTGATATCGAGCTCAAAGGCTGGTAACTGTTTGCTTTATTAAAAACCCCAGATGGGTACTTCACCATCTGGGTGAGTACCCCTTTTTTATAAAGAGGTATTCTATGAAATTAGATCTTAAATCATCACCGCGCCATATTAAGCGTTTACAGAATATAGCAAAAGTCATTAGCGGCTTAGGCGATGTAAGAGTTGTAATAGACGACAATACCAAAGGACCGTATTTTGATCCTGTAAATAAAGTTTGTGTTTTACCAAACGGCGATTATAGCGATGATGACTTTGTCAGTCTGATTGAAGGTTTTACCTGTCATGAAGCTGGTCATGGTCGCTATACCGACAGCGAGGTTTACAGTGACGCCTTTAATAGTGTTCTCAAGTCATCTGAAGGGTTTACACGCTTCGATGACGGAATGAATGCAGAGTTTGAGAGCCTCGCTGAGAAACGTAAAGCTTATAGCAGGGCAAAACGTCTTACCGGGCTTATAAATCTGTTCGATGATGTACAGATGGAAGAGAAGGTTGGTAACGATTATCCGGATGCAAAGCGGCGGCTTGCAGCCACTTACGCACTGATGGTTAAAGCCGGAAGGATGACTCCTGATATATCTTCTCGTCCGGAAAATCCTGTCCTATTTATTGAGTGGTATCTGCTTAACTCATTGCGAGTAAAAGTCCTTCAGCAGGCAGGTCACAAAGAAACACTCGATCCGTTTTTTGACTATGCCCAAAAGATACTTTCTCCAGTAATTTCTGATGTTGAGGAAATTTTTCATGATGCTCTTGGTTGTGAAAATACTCAGGGCTGTGAATCCCTTGCTCGTAAGACCCTGGCTCTTTTAGAGAGACTGCGGGATGAGGCAAGGGAACAACAGCAGCAGACAGAGCAGGAGGAGCAGGAGGCATATGATGAATCCGAGACCGATACCGATACCGATACCGAATCAGAAGATAAATCGCTTGAGTCGACTGATAGTCGTGAGGATGATTCTGAGGACGATAGTGAAGGTCAGGCAGATACTTCCGATAACTCTGATCTTGCTCAAGAGGGATGTTCTGAGCCTTCAGAACTTGCTGAAGATAACGAGGGAAATAATGAACCCACCGGTGGCAATCCCACAGGTGATAACATTATTGAAGACGATACTGATGCGATTAACCCTTCCGAGAGTGAATCAGATGAAGCCAGTTCGACTAACGTTGAAGATGAAAGTAACTTTTCATCGGCTCAATGGGAGATACTGGCAGATTTGTTGGATGCCTTTCTTGGCAGTGATGAGGATAGCGAAGATTATCACGATGCTTTGGCTGAAGAGATTGAAGGTATTGCATCAAAAGTATCCGATGACGTGAAAGCCGAATTCGGTGCTTCTGAATGGGATATCCCTGATCTCCTTATCGATTTGAATGTTTACAATGAGGCTTTGTCTCTGAGTCATTCAATCGGTAGCGACTTGTCTGTTTTACAGCAGGTTAAAATGCGTGGCCGAAACAAAACTCATGAGCGTGGAATTACCTTCGATGGAAATCGATTAATTCTGTCACCAATGGGAGTTCGTGATGTCTTCAGAGCTCAAAGCGAATCTAAAAATAGAGGGCATGTTGGCCTCGTATTAGTTCGTGATATTTCAGCGTCAATGGCTAATGATGAAAGATATATTCATGCCATTAAGTCAGATCTTGCTTTATCGATGGCCGCTGAAAGTTTGTCAAAAATGCATGTCTCCAATATAGTCTTTCCCTTCAAGGAAAGTGAATTTGAGATTATCAAAACGTTTGATCAAAGCGTTGAGGAATCTCTATCGAAATTCACTCTTGGATGTAAGGGTTATTATACCCCTACGGGATCGGCTTTAATGGCAGCTGTTGATCTGTTACTTGACAGCCAATTCGATAGGAAAATAATTTTTCTTATAACTGATGGTTATCCGAATAAATCGGAATTTACTATCGGCGAAGTTATGGAAAAGGCTAAATGTAATGGAATAGAAATCGTTGGTGTTGGTATTAAGACTGATGAAATAATTGGTTTTGAAACGGACACTTTCGTAACAGTTGATGATACTTCTTTATTGTCTATTGAAGTCAGTAAGCTAGTTCATCAAATACTTTCTTAATAAACTCTACCCAATCGGGGCAAAAGGCCCCGGTGGGTCTTTTTGCTCCATGAAGGAATAAGGAGCAAAATATGACTCAGATAAAAACTTACCGTGTAGAACATGAAAAAGTCGGTGCGATGCATAAAGTCCGTATTTTCGGACGTGTTGGTGAAGTTATAAGCAATGATAGCCCTCAGGAAAGAATCTTCCGCGAAGTCACTATAGCGGAGGGTAATAGCCAGCAGGCTGCGTTACTTGTAGATAACTACATACAGTGTCTTGAGAATAATGGCTTCACGACTGAAGCATAAATGTTGAGGGCCCCCGGGCCCTCTTTCTTAAATTCTGCGTTGTGGGTTTCTCCCTGTCTTCTGCACCGCAGAAGGCATTGAGAAACTCACAATGCCAGATAAGAGAGATCATCATGACTTATGCATCCCCGGCTCTTCGTCGTAATCCACAGGAAGTATCTGAACACTTTATTAAACTCGTTCATGCTCGAATTGCTGAAGTGTCTGGCTGGAAGTATATATTCGAAAGAATACCTGCTTTCAAAGACGCTTGTGCAAAAGCCCCGAGCCAGGTTCCTTGCCCGTTTACTGGCGCAGGGAAATCGAAGTTTCGTTTCCGACAAAAAGACCTTTATACCGGATGTGCGATCCATAATGACTTTCCGGTAAATGAGTTTTGCGACGGAATTGATGTTCTGGCGAAATATTATGAATTAAGTAAAACGCAGACTTGCAAAAAGATTCTCTCAGATTTTTTCGGGATGGATCTGCATGCTCCGTTAACTGACGCCGACATTGAAAATGAACGACGCTATAAATCAGCAGTTCGTGCCACAGAAACTCTTGACCGAGAGGAAGTGGCAAAGCGAATGCGAAAACTTGATGTGATGTATCACTATACCGGTGAAATCAAGCCTAATACTCCTGTTGCTTTGTACCTCCGTAATCGTGGGATCTCCCGCTTACTGAGTCACTTACCAAAGGATTTAGGCTTTAATAACCGGATCTACTATTGGGATAAAGATAAGCAGAAATCGATTATCTATCCGGGAATGATTGCGATCTATCGTGACACCCGAGGTCGGCCTCTGACTATTCATAGAACATACGTAGACAAAAATGGTGATAAGGCACCTGTAGAAAATCCAAAGCTGATGATGAAGCCTCCTGCCGATATGACAGGTGGCTCAATTCAGTTGTTTGACCCTCACTATGATTCAGGTAGTTCGACCTGGACACTGGGAGTGGCTGAAGGGATCGAGAACGCGCTTTCTGTTGTAGAAGCGACTTCAACACCATGCTGGGCAGCCAGCTCCGCATGGTGCCTTGAAAACGTTACTGTTCCTGATTTTTTACTGCCTCCGCCGGATGTAAAATCTATAAACTTTTATATCTGGGCGGATAAGGATATTGCTAACTCACAAGGCACTCGTGCCGGTATTGAAGCTGCTCAGCGACTTCAAAGCCGCATGGTTGAGTTTTTGGCTAAACGATATCCCGCATCAAAGCTGACAATTGAAGTCTTCGAACCAGCACAAGATATTCCTGATGGGAAAAAGGGTATCGACTGGAACGATGTTCTCCAGTTAACAGGGCAGGATGGATTCCCGATTCACTGGGCTCCTGAATGTCTTAATCAGCTGTAACAACGATAACTCCCCCGCTTTTTGCGGGGGGGGTTATCTTATCAATATTATATTTTAAAATTGTATTGATAAGATAACCGCTTTCCTTCGTGATAATTACCTGCCTTTAAGGTCTTTTCACGGCTGAGATGCTTGCTCAGTTAAATAAATGTGCGGTACTACTGGCTATGGTCGGTTGTATGACATGGTTATTCCATAAACTATTAAAACCCATAACGGGAGTATTACCGTTATGGTGATGCTCGTCGTTTTACATCGGAGAGCATTTTAATGAATTTTCAAATTAACGAAGTTTTTAATAAATTTGCTGCTGTTATAAAATCGCGCATCGTCAATGAACCATCGTCATGCTATTTGCTGCATGATAATGAGATAGATATAACGATTTTGAAACATAGCATATTAGAAAATGACAGAAACCTGTTGTACGTAGTTCGTCCTTCAGGAACGTGTTTGTTGCGTTGTGACAAATATTTCTATCCGAAATATTATCTTCGTTGCCGTGGAGATTATAAGTCATTCATATATGTCCATCTTGATCTACATAGTGGTGAAGCTAAAGAAATCACATGGGAGCAAGCAGACGATATGCTGTCTAGTCCAGGAAAACCCCCATTAAAAGGGAATCTTGGACGATTTGAGTATATAAAAGTTGTGGTTGAGGACCTTCGTATTCGAGGTTACGCTGATTATCTTCCTGCGTATAATCTTGATGACCTTCGCCGTTTTGCCTTACAGGACGACCGCCCATCCCTTGTCAGATACATTGACAATGTCATGGCAACGGTCTGATTGATTGCTAATTGATTTACATATTTTCCCTGATGGCCAACCTGCATCAGGGAGGCCTCAATAACGAATGGAGGCTGTATGAAGTTAGCTACGGACCTGGTAAAAGCTATTTTGATTAGAAATGGCGTTGAACCAGTAAATATAAGCGAATCATCTAAGTTATCTTTGAAACAACCACTGACAGAACTTAAATTCAGTTTATATTTGCGAACTGAGCATTTATCTCACTTCCTACCCGGTTATGTTTATTCTATAAAAGAATGTCCACTGTCATATGACATCGGGATCGAAATTCAGAAAATCTTCGAAAGTTTACATTTGTTAAACGAAGAATTTGAATCCCTCGGTTTTGTTTCTGTATGGATAGAAATGCATCAAAGCATTTTTGAACAAAGTCGGTTTAAGAAAAGTAACTTTACTTTTCGGGAGGAAGAGGTCGAGCTTGCTAAAGGGCTTGTTTGTTCTCACAATTCACAAATAAGTAATGCGGCTTATTTCTGGCTTCAGCACTTTGAGGAGTTTATGATTTATGTTCGTAATAAGCTTATCGACCTCTTTCGAGAGGCCTATGACCTGATCCTTGGAATGCAGCAAGTATTTTTCATTCGGGAAAAGGAAGAGCTGTTGAAAACTATAAGTTATGGCGATGAGCTGTATGAGGTGAAATTCATGGCGGCTGAGCTTTACTCTATCGAACAGAACTTAAAGTGTTCTGAATCGATAAGTACAAAATCTCAAGCTTCGGCATATATTAACCGCATCCGTGAGTTTGTGCGTTCGGGGTGGAGGCAGGGCTATATAGTCTGCCATCATAAGCGAAGTAATCAAATTTCATCATTGTCATTACCGATGTACTTGAAAGATACGTCAGGCCGAAGTGCTCGAAAGCGAGTAAAACGTCTTATATCTTCTACAGTTTGTGGTAGAAATAAAGATTTAGGTCTTACAGATTTTTAATTAAATTATACCCATGTGGGGATCACACCCCATATGGGAGTGATCCCTTTTTTTATTGAGAGAGGATCACATGAAAATTATCGAAAAAATCATTAATGCCTTTTTGGTTGTTCAACATAAAAAAATACAGGTTAAAAACATTACATTTTTAGACAATGGGCAGGGCATGTTCTCTGGTATGTCTTTTGATGCTGATGTTTCACTGGAGTTTATGTATGAATCAGCAAAAGCATATAGTTCTTGTTTCTGTGATATTCCCTTTCCAGGTTTTGAAGATGCAAATCTGGAGGAAATTACGAAATTTCAATTAGATGCTTTGAAGCAAAGAAAGAATCATTCTTTCTTTGTTAACCATTTGAGGTTTCCTATAGTTTTAAGGGAAGGGTGCAAAATCGAAAGAGGAGAAGTCTATTCAATTTCGAATTGCACTTATAATAAAGAAAGATTGCAGTATCTTTTTTCTCAGGATATTTACGGTAAGTTGTATAATTCCTTAGAGAAAGAATTAAGCTCGTTTTTCTCATTTATCAATGTTGAGGTGCACGAGTTGTTAAAAGATGCTGTATGCTTTGCATTAAAAATCCTGAATAAGATATCTTTGGATACACCTGAAAGACTTATTAAAGCTTTTAATTATCGTGACTGGTATTGTAGTTACGATGTTGAGCTTTTTAGGAAAGGCTTACCTGGTCATATTCTGGAAGAGCTCATTGCTCCAGATATCTTACTTTCAGACCTTAACGGTTGTAGAAAAATACTTAGAAATGCAAAACGATTTCTAAATGGACATACACAAACCAATTGTGTTTATATTAAATATGAATGGTGGTTGGGGCCTGTTGATACCTCACACTCAGCTAAGTTGATGTCTGACAAAGAAATTAATAACCGAAGTGACTTGAAGAATTTTTCAAAGGTCTTTTTCAAAGAGTGTTTAAGTTCTGGTAAGTCGGAATATGAAAACCATCTTAGTGAAAAAGAACATGCGCTTCGCTATAATTATTAATTAAAATTATTTTCTCCCATAGGGATTTCTCCCTATGGGAGAAATCCCTCTATTAAGAGGGTATTGAAATGAATGCTATACAAAAGTTAGTTGAATCTATTCTTGTTAAAATGGGTTTTGTTGGCGCTGTAGTGGAAAATATATATTTGGATTCAAAACCATTTCGGCATATTCGATTTGTGGCTGATATTCCAGTAATATCTTTTCTACCTCATTTGGTGAAATATCTTAAGGGTGCAGACCATCTTTACAGTGGTAACGATGATTTGCATCCTCTTTTCATTTATTTTTCCGAAGCGGCTACATTAAAAGCAGGTCCTGTAAATCTCGCGAACTTTCGTTTTGAAGTTTCTATAGCTTCAACTCATTTACGACTGGTCTCAGAGCAGCCTGATTTGCTTTTCAAAGGATTTAACCGGGATAATCTAGAATACGTTTATTACCGCTCAGATTTGGCCTCTAAGGATCTTATACTAGGCCTTGTTGAACACGGTTCTCCTTTCATAAAACATCTACATGGACTTATACAAAAGCGAATTTTAAACGAGTTCTCTCTGATTTTTTCTGTTCTTGAAAAGATTTTAGAAAGCGCGAAGCCACAAATTCTTGCTTGCTTCCATAGTGTTGATTATGAAATGAACGTAAAAATAATAGCCGAAGCTATACCTGAAACTGTATCTAATCAGATAGTCACATCTGATTATATAGTTAATTCTATATCAGATGCGGACAAGTTTATAAATCATGTTCGTCGCTATTTAGCAGGCAGGGTAATGAAGAGGCGGATATACGCTGAATTAGATGTTTGTGAAGAAACATCAAGTATTTCACTAGTGAACTTAGGATGCTTTACGTCTCCTCTGCTCGTTACGGAATATCAAATGTTTAAGCCACACTCTTCAGGGTTATATCGAAAAGCTATAAACAACTCCTTAAAACAGTTCAAACCAGAAATGCATGTACCTTCTGAAGAACTCTTTTATAATTAATCTAACCCATCCGGGAACCTGCTTCCCGGTGGGAAGCACTTCCTTTTTAGTCATGAGGTAGTGTAAATGTTTAAAGAATCTGACCACGTGGAATTTGTTAGTGCCTTTCTTTATCAAAATTTAGGCCTTAATGTTTCCGCTGACGATATAACCGTTCAATTATCTGATACTTCGTTCGACAAAGTAACCTTTGATTACGATGTAGATATCGATAATTTAAATTGTATGTTGGATCTCTACATATCTGAGCTAATAAAGCACAACGCATCTTACTCCGATTCTATTCTTTTGAAACAAAAAATAATTTATTTTCTTGGAGTATTTAAGAATTTCGGATTTTTTACGTTTGATATTCGCGGATATAGTAATACTTTAAGCCCAGTTAAAGTTATTGATATTGTTTCAATGATTATTAATGACTGTGAAGAGTTATCTAAAGCTAATTCTTCTACTGATGCTATAAGAAATCTTTATCTCGATAAAATGAAGGTGGATGGGAAAGTGTTAGTTGCGAAATTTGCACTTAAACAGTTTTTTCATTCCGACTTTGGTGACTTTATCTCATTTGTCGAGAAAAGAATTACAGATTGTCTTAATGAAACTTTAAGGATTATCAAAGCTGTTGAACATGGCTTTGTACGTGTAGGGCAGCATAAGATTAATCGCCGTATTAATGATGACTTAAAGTTATGCATTGATTTCAATACTGATGATTATCCGGCAAATATGCCAGATATATATATTAAGTTTAACGATACATTTGATGGGAACGGGGCGTTATATTGTGACAATGATGCCCTCATATCCCTCTATACCGATGTTGCTTCAATTATCAATGTGCCGGTGATGATGGAAGTAAGATTGATCAATAAAAGAGGGCGTGTTGTCTGTGATTCTTCGCATTCAACTTACGTATCTCTCGAAAGTAATGACCGATACAGAGTAACTGATCGCACATTACTAATAACTGAAGCTTTTGACGATTTTCGTAACGCGTCTCAATGATCCTTTTGCTTCAGTCCAAAAAAGTAACTTTGGTTGGCTGAAGACACTTGTCTATGACAATGTAAAATCTGTCGCTGGCATCTTCTTTTAGCTTAACCAAATTTTTATCTAACCCAGTGGGGAAGTCGCTTCCCTTCTGGGGCACTTCCTCTCAAATTCGAGGTAGTGTATATGACACATTCATCTGATGATAAAAACTATGTCCGAGCAGTTCTGAGTTATCTTGGCATAGATTTTGATGAGGCGGATATAGTATTAAGTGTTTGCCATTGTCAAAGTGACGAGCTTTCTTTTACCTGTAATATCAAAGCTATTGAACTCAAGAATGTTGTTGATTTATATGTCGATAGTATCTCTGAGAATGAAATAGAAGCTTTAAACAGAGAATCTTTAAAATCGCGACTCTGTTACTTTCTTGAGGTGTTTGACGCAGTCTCTGGTCAGTACCTTGAAATTTCAGGAAAACACTTTGCAACTAGTCGTTTTGAATATGATGATGTTTGTAGTGAAGTTCTTAGCATGTCTAATGATGTTTCTCAGTCGAAAGGTTATGACCGGGATGAATATAACAGACTGATGCAGGTTGATGGTCAGGTTATGATTGCCCGTTTTGCTTTGCAACAGTTCTGGGATACTCATTTTATTGGACTAATAACATTTGTATCTGAGTCTATAACATCGAGCCTCTATAAAGCTTATGAAACTTTTAGTGATATTAGTTTGGCTTGCTATAAACTGAGTGAATATTCTTATTCACGCTCTATCAACAGTGAATTGACCCTTAATATTTCACTTAAAGAAAATGACTTCTGTGAGGACCTATCTGATTGCTATATGGAAGATGAGGCTTTACCTTCTGGTAGGGTAATTTCTCGACGCAACAATGACTCCATAATAAGTATTTATGAGAGCTATGCTGCGGCTTCTTATATTCCGATGATTGCATCTTTGGAAGTCGTTGATGAATACGGCGAAGTGGTTACTGACCTCTGCCATACCGTTTATGTTTCAGAGTTAACCGGTGGGCGGATTAAAATCCACGACCGTAATGACTTAGTATCTGAAGTTTTCGATAACCTAAGAAATTTAAATCTTGCAGTTGGAGATTCAGTTTCACAAGCTGCTTGATTCTTTCCCTGATTTTGATTTTTTCTCACATACTCTTATGGCACGGTTTCCGTGCCTTTTTTTTGCCTCGCTTACAAGCGTCTACTCCTCTTCTACCTATCCCACCTTACATCACCACTTAAAATCTATCTTTCTAATTCCATTATCCTTTTCGTAGCCTCTAATGCTCTGGTATGAACATACTCTTTAAACTCAAAAAAGTGCTATTAACGAAAAAAAATCCCTAAAGAGATTTGTATACTGTTCTCAACCAAGGAGAGCTCATGAATGAACTAAAATCCAAAAACGAGAACAGTACCAAAAGCAACTTTCCCCCGGTTGATAATCAGTTTTGCTTTTACCATGTTGATTTCAGCATAGAACGACTACTTTCTACGGCCGAGGATCTCCAGCTTGAGTACATCTTCCAGAAACCTGGAAGTGAAGTAAGAAAGGATTTGGTTGAGCGATTCGAACGTGGAGAGCGCTTTGTTACAGCTTCACACTGTGACAATTTCTGTGAAATCCTTGGTTGTCAAGGCCATCAGGAAAATGCATAAACCCATAAACCTACATTTCCACTTTTAAGGATGTTCACTAAAGAATGATTGGAGAAAGTATTTTTGACTGGGTAATTTACGGAATATCCATTTTGATATTTGCCTCAGCACTAATTGAAGGAAAGACAACTCGCTACCCAGCACTTTTTTTCTATGGGAGTTTAATTTTAATGTTAATCCTGATAGTTGCTGGAGGCCTTAACTGGTGGTTCTACAGGTCAAAATATGGCGCAGTAATCGTTATCTTCACAGTGGTTTCTTTACTGATGACTCGATTCCGCCTGGTCATATATAAATTAAGATTAAGAAAGTTAGTTTCAGAGATCAGATTTCGTATAAAAACGGGTTTTCGTATAATTCTTGTTTTGTCGGATAATGAGGATGAGCGTAATGTTCTGCTGTCTATGCTTAGCAACGTATTGCCAGAGCAAACGCTTATTCACACGCGTGATGCTCTCGGACCTCATTCAGGGCCTATCCTAAAAGCTCTTGAGCTACATCATCAACAGGGAACAGGTTACATACTCGTCTGTGAACAACAAATCTCAGCGCGTACGTGGTTGAGTATCGTAGAAAATGGGAAACCTGATACATCTATAGCTGTTAATTTTCATTCGATCCCAGAAATGGAGTGATTTTTCAATGAGTAGAACCGTTTCACAAAGTGTCACAGAAGATTGTCTTTTTGATACCCGCACACAAGTCAGATTACAACTAAGTCGAAGCGTTCATAAAACGCTGGCATCTGCTAAAGAAATTTTACAGGGAAGGGGGGTTGATTCGGTCTCTATTGAAGATCTTGTGCGAGCCTGTCTTGAAGAGAACCAGCCAATTGATCTCGCCTCACTTTACCTTGAAAATCTCTTAAAACAGAAAGGTACCAGCATTTGCGATTTTTAGTGTTTTCAAACCTATTAGATAAAATGCCGGTTGTGTTTATATAACATCAATAATTTCATGCAACAGGTAAAACATGAGTACTCAAAAGCAACTTTCCAGAACAACCGGCACTGAACGTATGTTTAAGGAAGAGCTGGCGTTATCCTTAATTTGTTGGGTTTTCACCAGTCCATTTACCAACTGGACCGATAAAGTCTTCAGTGGTATTGAAGTTCCGTCTGAAGGACCGTCAACATTACTGGGTGAGGCTGAAAAATTCTTTCGTTTTGTCGTTAATGAAGAAGGCTACGACGCAGGAAGGGCTGCTCTTGGTCTTGACCTATGTTGTTTTTCACTTCCGTCGTGTTTGTTCCCGGACGCTGCCCTGTCTGAGGAAGAGGTTATGAGTAAGTTAACCGGAGAAGTTATCCATGGGATTCTTCTTTCCTTACCTGAATTTATTGATATGCCAGAAGTGCTCGCTTACCAGGTCAGGGATGAAATTCTTGCTTTTAACACTCGCTGTGGAGACGGGATCTTTCATGGTTGGAACACGGCTTCAGAATTGTGGAAGTTTGAAATCTTTCCCCGCACCACCATCATGATGCAGCATACTTCGGCAATACATTAAAATTAGGCGGGGCAGAATGCATAAAAAACTTTTTCTTCTCGAATGGAAACCCTGTCAGAGCCGCGTATGGGCCGGTTGGATGGCCCTGTGGTTGACTATCAGTTTTCTGATGTTATCTGCCTTGCTTATGACAGATCATCTCCTGAACAAAGTCATCCTGCCGCCAACATGGTTGTTGATCTGGTTTTCGCCAATGCTGGGGTTTTTGATAAAAGTTCGCGTCGTCGAAACTCAACATTTCCTGGAGCATGACCTCTGTGTTGCAGGTTTCTCTTTTTACCGCTGGAAGAGGTTAGTTTCTCCCGGGCTTTGGTCAGTTGACTGTATAAATGGTCGTTTTCGCCTCAATCGGATCACCCAGGTGGGTAAGACTATCCACTATCCATGGCGTCTCCATTATCATCCTTTGTTCATGAGCCCTATCGAACATAAATCGCATGCTGTGAAAGCTGTTTCAAAATGACTTCTTTAGAGGTTTACATGACATTTATGTTCTGCAAGGTCAGCCAGGGCAGCAAAATTGATTTGAAATAACATGAGCCTGGAGAAACGTATGAGTTATGACGATTTGCCCTATTTTCGTGACCAGATTCTGGAACGTATCGACTCGCTTAAGTGTTTTCTTTCGAACACCCCCCCGCTGATGGCAAACCTGATGACTGTCTCCACCGTATCTCGAACAGAAGAGCGACTGAAGCAGGTTAAACCCATCAGGGTTAGTGTTAAAGACGATGCTTCGGTTGAGGAAATTATTCAGGCACTTACTGACATCTGTGTGGATGACATAGAGTCATTAAGTCATGATTCCACCAAAGTGACCACTAAATACCCGGGTCTTATCATTGTCCCAGAAAGAGCAGATCTTCTCGAAAGCTTGATCACATCTATAAATGAAGCAAAAAATGATTTTGCTGCGGCAATGAGGCGTATCGATAATAAAAAGAATGTCCGTTTTGATAAAGTGCACAAGAAGCTCCCGGGCCTTGTCGCTATGCACTCAACAAGAAATGTCCTTTTCATCAAGTCCCAGCTTAAAAAAGTTACTTTTTCATGGCGGCTAAACCGAAACCAGGAAGTTAAAACAGCAGAGCAACTTGTGAGTTTGTTGGAGCGCAGGAGAGCCTCAGAAGTAAAAAATGTAGCAACTACCAATTTGAATGTCGTGTCTAATATCGATAAGGCTTTACACCGTCTTGAATTTCACCCACTGAAGCAGGGCGAATCTTATCGCCTTTGTCGAACTAACTCTTTCCCTGTTCCGATTGCTCACATTTTTGCATTTAGGCCTGAAGGGCAGGAACGAAACGGGAATAAATATGCTGAGACTGATTATTCAGTAGTAAAAGCATCCTTGCCCATTTTCGCAGCAGGCAACATACCTCAATTAAAAACGCTCTCTGACTGGGCTCCTGAAAACAGCCAGGGCCCGTCCAACCAACGGAAGCTGAGCCTGAAATATACAGAACTCGTGCCGGGGGCTGAGCTGGGCATTTTCATTGTCAGCCCCGAAAATTAAGGAACAACAATGCAATGGATTTCCACAGCCAGCCAGAAAATCGATGAGCGTCTCTATCGTGTCTGCGTCTGGGTAAAAAAATATCACGCTGATGCGATTAACCGCGTTGTGCTTACCGTTGATCTAAGTAAAGCCCGACATGACCCTGACGAGGACCAGGTAAGAGCAGAGCTGCTGTGCGGCCATTATTTTTTGCTTCGTAAGGAAAACGCTTCGAACTCTGCGCCTGACGATCAAAAGTTTGCTTTCCTGCCTGACGGGCGCAATCTGTGTTGGCAGACCGCAACCCCGGTGCTTCAGCATCTCCTGCTCAATAAAAACGTTCCTGAGTCGCTGAGGTTGCTTACGGACTACATACATATGCGTCTGGCCAGGCTGACAATGGTACCAATGTCCGGAACCATCATGAACGAGGCTCTGCTGGACAGCATCAGCTGGGTTAAGGTGGATTTGACCTACTTCTGGCAGTACGAACAGCTCAGCTCTCATCTGGGACCCATCCAGATAACCCACAAGGCACTAGTACGCTTCGGGCATCTGGCAAAGAATGATGAAAACTCCAGTGCCATAAGAATCCTGCGTCAGCGTCTGTCTTCAGAATTCTTACAAGAATTTCAGATGGCTGAGGATGAGCTAAAGCGCAAACAGTCGTTGATGGGCACCATGGACGTGAAAATGCTGTTTCATGCTCATTACCCCAGCCAGAAGATGCTGGTGGCTCGATATAAAAATGGTTGGGTAATGGTGGATTGTTTTCTGTTTCATCATACCAAACCTAAGAAAAAAGCAAAAAACAAAACTACTGTGGCTAAGCCTCAACTTAAAGAGACTAAAAGAGAAGGGAGTGAAAATGGAACTGGGCATTATGGTGTGCATCGTGTTGTTACTCTCCGTGGCGGCGGCGTGGATCAGTAATAAGACAGTTGATTTGCTCGAAAGATTCTATTTCAAGCGTCCGCTGAGCATGGAGTACGCGGCATGGCTACGTGTAATGTGTGCAGGCTTGTTATTGGTTTTTATTCAGGTTGCTCCACAATTTACACTTCTGTATACCCTTAAACTTGTCACGCTTATTAATCTTGGAATCCAGACAATGAAATTAAATGGCGTGTACAAATATAAAAGAACGGGAATTTTGCCTCCGGGAGGGGCACTCTCTAATCTCACCAGACTTAACCCGTTCAAGAAAAAATAAAGTTATGCGCCCGTGAGGGCGCTATTCATCAAAGGCATTTCGCATAAGCTTGATCATTGCTTTTTTACCAGCTTCAATATTACGAATGTAGCGCATAACCATTTCTTCATTCGACCAGTTCCCCATTTCCATAATCTGTGGTAGCGAGTAACCTTCAATATTTAGCTGTATCGCTCCGCCTACACGAACGCTGTGCCCTGTCCAGTAACGAGTTTTAGTCTCATTTGGATAAAGCTCATTCCACATCTCTTTAAATGCTCGTAAAAGGGAATTTTTGCTGAGCATACCGGCATCGTCCACAGTGTCTTCTTCATCTTCATCGTTCAGAAGACTTTGCTTAGCACGATAGGGTAGGTTATGCCTTTTAAGAAGTTCAGATAGCTCATTCCCCTTACTCCGAAGCTTCCAGCCGGGTGGCATATAGCCTGTATCATGGAAATTTACGGCCTGGAAAAGGAATTCATCCGGATGACTGTGCTGATCCATTTTCACGAGGTTCATCAATCTCAAGAGGCAGTTAGTTAACTGACGTGTCAGCCGGTAGGTAAGAAGTGTACTAATGTTCGTTTTTGTACGGTATACCGTCAGGTTAAATTCACCGGTCATACTATCCAGAGACAGATCTTTCAGACGTATACGTCGAATTTCGGATGAACGGAGCAGTGTTTCAAAGCCTGTCCAGATCAGGCACAGGTCACGAAGTTTACGAACTGAGTTTGTAGTACTGCGTAACTTTATCAGAGCCTTGAGATCGCCAATAAGAAAGGGAGTTGCCTGTTTAGTCGTCTTTCGCTTCCGGGCTTCCGATTGTTTTAAGGCTTCCAGCATGTACCATGCTTCAGACGTAATAATCCCGGGCAGGTTAAGCCCTTTTTTATGGATACTATTTAAGGCCTGAAGACAGCTGTTTATGCTGCTTCGTGACAATTTGCCTTCAAGATGCCCCATAAACGCAAGCAGAGCGTCCTCAGACACGGGGAGCGAACTTACTGGCCAGTCTGTATGCAACCGGGCATTCGCCAGATACCATTCGTTCCATACTCGTAGCCAGTGCAGATAGGTTTTAGCAGTGTTGTATCTCAGATGGGAAAAGTAACGGATCAAGCGTGAAAGCTGTTTATCATGGTTGCCGAACGTTTCCAGCTGCTGATGCAATTCGCTTTCCGAAAACTGTCTGATCACTGATTGATTCTTCATCCTGCTCACCGGGATACACTGGTTTTAATTACAGGTCATTTTAGCACTCATGTACCTGGTTATGAACAGGGTGGAAACAACGAAAAAGGTTGTGAAATCGTTAGGCTTAAGTGAAAAATGATATTAAGATTATCCCTGGCCAGTTGAGGCCTGTCTAAAGAAGGTTGATTATGTCTGACACAAAGCAGTCTTATTTAATGAAATTCCGTAAGTGTAGTTCGTTCGAAACGCTCGAAAAAGTATTTGAAAGGTTATGTGAAAAAAACTCGGGTGTCGCCTCTCTTGAAATTTCTGGTGCTTATGATCATCGTAAAGCCGAACTGACAATGAAAAAGTTATATGACAAAGTTCCTGCGAGTGTGTGGACCTTTGTTCGCGAGTAATTATTAATATTGGCACAACAAAAAGACTGTGCCTAGATTTGAAAATAGTTTATGCCCCTTTCGGGGCTAAAGGCATTGTAATAGCCTGTCTTTTAAAGTTGTTTATTAAGTTCGGAGAAAAACTTTAATCATAAGCCAAGCCCACTGCTAAATACATCCGATATTCTCCTTCATTTTATTAGAAGTGATAAAAGTTACTTTACCTAAACTTCTCTCTCAATATTTGTAAGGCTCTCATTTGATTTTTGTCAAACATTAATCTGGAAGACGGAAAAATCATTTCTTTTAATACGTTTTACAGAAATCCTCCTCCGTTATTTCGGATATAGTTTGAATCATTATCAAAAACGGGGTGCAGCCATGCGTAAGAGTTATACATTTGGTATTCCATTTGGACTCCAGCGAGAATCAGGACTCTTTTTAGATATTACAGAGGTCAGCCGGGGTATTGACTGTAACTGCATCTGCCCCGCTTGCAAAACTGATCTGTTAGCAAAGCAGGGGGAGGTCAAGCTTTGGCATTTCTCACACAGTACAGCTGTAGCCGGTGACTGTGATGGTCTGATGGAAGCCATCCGGGGAAAGATTATTGAAGTCATCAACGAGCACCAGGTTCTTGGTTTCCCAAATCTTCTCGCTGGCGACGATGGTGGGCCGGTTTCACTGAATGAGGTTAGTGGAAGCGGCAGTATGTTCGGAGGCACAGCTGATCTGTTCGTAAAGGTTAATGATTTATGTGTGGCCGTCTTTCTGGACAGGGATCGCAGCATTTCAGAGAAGTTAACCTTTGACCATCTTCATCCTTCCGAAAGAGTTGCCGCATTGCGTATCGATCTTCCTGATATTGAATATGAAATCAGTCAGGTGCAGCTCGGGCGACGTAAAACAACATACAGTGAGTGCATTGAAAGCCTGATCATTGATGAGACCAGTTCCCGGGAATGGCTATATCATCCATTAATGCATGAACTTGAATCTGAACCTCTTCAGGAGTATCGGGGACGGGAGCCTTCAGAGGAAGGGCCTCTTCTTCAGCGCCTTGCTGACTGTAAGATGAAATTGCCTGATATCCTTCCGGGCAGTCATAACGCGCTAGTCAGGTTACAGCAGGATACGATTGTATGTCTGTGTCGGTTAACGGTTCGGGCTTATGACATCGCTCAGACCGATGAATTTCCTTTGTTCCTTCGCTATTTCAGGTTGCACTGCCTGGAAAACAGCGAACATGTCAGTTACGAAAGACTGATCTGCTGGCAGGAAATGATTTCAAAAACCCAGGAAGGCCAGTCCTTGACACAAAACGAACTTGAATATCTTCATGAGATTGTCCGCATCGCCTTTTACAATCACCGGCTTAACAATGTCAGTATTTCAGATGTTAAAAACCATGACACTGGAAAGAAGAGCGGCAGGGTAGAGTCACAAAATTATTCACTTTTATAAATAACTTGGGCTTTGCGCATTAAACCCTTGCCGCAGGCGGTGTACCGCATATCCGGCACAGACAGTCAGTTTTTTCTGGCAGCTTAAATTTGACACTGCTTAATATAGTGATTCATTAAACAGGTTCAGTATGCTGCCAGAACGTTTTAGTCGTAATGGGCGTCCGTTAGTTTTCAACTAACTGAACGACGACCAGCCTGCCGCCTTCCTCCTTTGACAGAACAAACTGAGCGTTATTCGTCAGTTCAATTTTTTCCCCAATGGCAATCTGTCGTTTATCCGGTAATGACATAAGCCCATTTATGCCTTCATTTACTAACCACCACTGATCGTTATGGAAAACAAAATACCCAACTCGTTTCCTTTGTGCATCGGTTGTGCGCTCATTTGGCGCAATGAGGCGATTCACATGCCACGCATAGATTGACTGCCCGCTCCACACCATCAACCGGTGGTCGTCAGGACGATAACTGCCTTCCTTTCGGGATGAATATAAATTTAGAACCGGTAATTTACCCTTGTATGGCGTACCGCAGTAGGGACAAACCGGCTTTGTCTTACCTGAGAAAACGTACCATTTCTGTTCACACGCCTTGTTCTGGCAGGGCTGTATCAGATCGACTGTTTTAACCAGGGCACTTTCCCACTCATCGGCGGTCGGGCGTTTATTGGCATCGTGTAAGCCATCAATAAAGGCGCGTTCAAACAAAGGCGTCAAATAAGGGCCCATGATGGTGTAAGGAATTTTCTCCGGGTCAGCCCAGGGCAGTGAAAAGGAGGATAGCTGACTGACTTTGACTGCATTGCTTTTGTCTGTCGGATGTTCAATGAAGAGTGCCTTCTCACCCATAGATAAGGTCTCATCACGTACTTCATCCGACATGTCATGTATTTTTCCGCCACGTAGCGGATGACGGAAGAACAGATACATGTAGATAAGCACCGACAGCGCATGACGGTCAGTAGAAATGCTTGGCAATACGCGGTTCGGATCCTCTTTGGAAAGATGGCTGGTTTTCACCACTTCCGGAGCGATAAAATCCGGGGTGCCCACGACGTCGGGAGGATACTTTCCAGGGACAACCAGGCCGTCTACGTCAATGATGCAGGCATGTCCCATTTCTGGATCGATAAGCACGTTTTTATAGCTTAGATCGCTGTGACAGAGACCTGCCGCATGCATCCTTCTGACGGCTCTTGTTAGCAGCAGACAGACCTTGAGATAGGTAAGCGTATTGCCTCGTTCACGTGGGTCGAGAAATTTATTCTGGTTGCTGGCGCTGGCAAACCATTTGCCTTCCTTTTCACGGCCTTTTATGCCAAGAAAATCATCGTTTTTAGAGCCGTATTTAAAGAAAAAGTAGCTTTTGTAGGTTGGAACCACGATGCCGATTTTATCCCCATGCTCAACAACGTGGGTCGGCCAGCAAAACAGGTCCTTCCAGTATTCACCTCCGGACTGGCCAAAAATGTTTTGCCTGTAGCGTCCGGTGATCATATCAATCCGATCCCGGGCCTGCTCGTTCTGCGGTTTATGATAAAAAGCGACGACGTATGATTTATCAGGCGAGAAGTAAACATCCTTCATCGAGCCCGAACCAATTACCTCGTCAACATACTGGACTGTTTCGCCGTCCTTTGTTTTGCACGTAACAATATTTGCCATATTGATCACCGAAGAAGCGTATCCCTTACCACAACACCGCAATAGTGCGGTCATCGTGGTTCCCTGTGGAGAAAAAGTTAAGCCAGTCGCCTAACCTCTCAGGCGCAATACTGGCGTCTGTAAGGACAGGGATGAGCTCATCAAGGAGACGGGTCCATTTTTCGTCACTGCGAAGCCCGTTATCTGTCTCAAACAGAGGGTCTGATACGCCATCTGTCATGAGGATCAAGTGAGATACATCATTCCATTTACCCACGCTGATGCGGCCGCTAAACGAGGGGTCTGCGATAATGCTCTGGTCAAGAAAGCGGGTTTGTCCTGCGTATTCTCCGCTATCGGGATTTCCCAGTATCCTGACTTTACCGGAAGGGCTGTATGCACCTATCGCACCATCACCAAGCCAGAATGCAGCCGCAAACAGCTCGTTATCAGTTCGTAGCGCTACAGTTGCCAGTAGGGTTGTTGAATAGGATTTCACAGGTTGTTCTGCACAAATGGCTTCGTTCTGGATACTGTTGACCGCGAGCGTAGCTGCCTGTTTAAAATGATGAAGCATGGCGTTTATGGTTGCCTGCTGATCGCTCCCTTCCCACGCCGTGATGTGCTGCTTTAGATGGACGCCTTTCAAACCACTGAGCTGATTGAAAAGGTAATCGCCAGCCGTTTGGACTGCAATCCGGGAGCCTTCCCGGGAATTTACCGCACTACCGGCCCCGTCTGCGACCAGCATGACAGACCATCCTGTTTCCTGGCAGTGGTTGATATAGAAGTCGTCATCTCTGAAGCTCCCGGCATGCTCATGAGATCGTCCCCGGCGACTGGCGGCAGCAATACGTATGTCACCCCTGACCAGGCCAGCAGCGTCCAGATGGGACTTAGGGTAGGAAGCGTCTGCTGGTGGCTCTACCACCTTCCACAGGCTTCTCGGATCGGGATTGACTATAAAAAGCTGTTTTGTTTCGCATTCGTCGTGCGAAGCGCATGACCAGAGTACTGAAAGCTCTATATCGCCGCTTTCGGTGGGTGTACCTGTCAGCAACTTATGCTCTTTGTCAAAGGTCAGGCCAATGTTCCTGGGAAAGACAACGTCCCTGACAGTAGCCTGCTGGCCCTCATCCAGAACTATAGCAACCGGCGAAGAGAAACGTTCGCCTGCGCGGGCGTTGGGAATAACTATTTTAGCTCTCGGGGGAACGGCAGGTGGCACAGCTAATCCGGCCCGCTGCTGGCCTGTCGGTATCTGCCCGGGTTTTAATACCAGGGAAGACAGGTTTTCGTCTTCCCTCTGTGCTGGTTTATCAAATTCGTAATAAGGCATCAGCTTCCAGAACGGAGGATGAGGTTCATTTTCTGGCAGGGGTTGCAGTAATGGTGTATCGGTAGCGTCAATGCCCGGGTTATCAGCATCACTTACGACCGTTTGTTGCTGATCGGAAAGGCTGGATGCTGACGAGGGGGCGATCTCTGCGTCGTTATAACCTTCGCTAACCCGCGCAGATAAACCCTGTGCAAGGCTCTCAATCCGCTCTTTAAGCCGCATAATCTCTTCAGTAAGGGAAGGGTCGTGCGATAGAAGAAAAAGCCGCTCACCTTCTACAGGGTGGCCCAGCTCAGACAGCACTAAGCGGATAATCTTCTCTTCAAGTAAAACATTTTGCGACATCAACCTCTCCCTCTGTTTACGTCGAAGTTAGTGTTTCCGCCATCATTGCTGAATGACAGACCTGTTTCACACCACGGGCAGATCACGTCATCCGGGCCGTCAATGCACAGCAATTTTCCGCATGAGCACAGGGCAAACGCACTGGCATTACCGCAGTGAGGGCAACCCGGTACGCCATGCAGTTCGCTGGTGTTTACCTGCAAACCGGTAGCGGTGGCATCTGACCATGCAAAATAGTCTTCATCGATGGGATAGCATCCGGCAATATTAAAGCTGTTCAGGTTCAGGCTGAAATCGAGCCCGGAAATCCTTGCTGGTGGCCGTTCATACTTCATCAGATACGGACGACGGGTCTTGCTGCAACGGCCGGTAAGCGTAACGCAGTTTTCGTCGTACGCTTTTACTGGCTCGTCCTTGGCCAGCCGGACTATGTATTCAGTCTGGCTGAGCTCAGGTTGTTTGTCGTCTCCGACGCTGCGGCTGTGCGCCGTAACCGAGGCTGTGATCCATTTGATGAAGCGGGTAAAGTCCCCTTCCTGAGACTCGGTGAACAGCATGACATTCTCTGTCAGTTGCCGCAGGGTATTCAGGTCCGCTGACGGCCCCAGGCCAACGGCAATGAGATTCACTTTACTCGCGTAGTGATCCTTCCAGCGCTTCACTTCTGCGGTTGTGTCGTCAGTCGGACGTCCGTCGGTAAGGAGATACACGACGGGTTTCCAGTCGCCTTTAGCCTCATGAGTGGTTTTTCTGACCTGGGTATCAATTTGTACGGTCAGCTCACGCAATGCGGCCCCAAGGCTCGTACCGCCGCCAACGGGAAGGCGGGGAGGGTAGAACGAGGCAATTTCGTGAAGAGGTACAATCGTACGGGCTACACCGGCAAATGCGATTACCGAAACCCAGGCTGTTTCAAGTGCGTGTGGATCCTTTCTTAAATCTCCGATGATCATTTGCAGACCATCAGTCATTTTTTTCAGGTTTTCACCAATCATGGACTCTGAACAGTCCAGGACAAAAAACACGGGAAGGCGTCTCATAATTTTCCTCGTACGGCTGGTACGGCCAGCAGAAAACGTTGCTGTACAGAAAGGTGCTGCCCGGAAAGCAGCACCTTTCTGTCTGTCAGAGCACCAGCTGGATTTCTGGTGGAGGAGGGGGAAGGGTATCAGTTCCGTTATTGATCCCCGCGCTTGTGCTGCCGGAAGACACGCTGGCCGATACCCATTTAAAGAAACCTGCAAACGCGGTTGAATCTAGCGTCTCCAGAGACACAACCTTATCGGTGAGCTGTTTTAAGTGCTCATGGCCTGCTTTAGGACCAACGGCGCAGGCAATGATGGATCCGAATCCCCGGCCGCGAATCGCTTTTACCGCTTCACCGTACGCCAGGGCATCAGAAGGGGTTCCATCAGTCATCAGGAATACCAGAGGACGCCAGTCTCCTTTTGTATCACCATCTGAGCGACGTACATCCCGTTCAACACACTGCATCAGACATTCAAGGGCAGCACCGGTGAACGTCCCGCCTGCGCTTGGCACAACGATGTCAGAAAACTGGAAGTCTTCCAGCGGCGTGAGAGGAATGAACTCACGCGCCTCATTGTCATAGGTGATAATGGAGATATGAACGCTTTCGAGGGCGTAGGGATCCTGGCGAAGAGCGCTAAGCATCGCCTGAATTCCAACGTTAACGGAATGGATGGACTCACCGCGCATCGAGCCGGATGTGTCGATAACAAGGTAAACAGGCAGGCGGCGCATCACATGTAATTCCTCAGGTGCGAGACAAACGAATCTGATTCTGAAGGCTCACCAATTGCCCTGAGTTTCCAGCCTGTAGCCTCGCGTATCAGCTCGGCAAAAACCATGGAGCGCTGGCTGGCGAAGGCGGGTCCGCCAGAAAGATCGAATCGTGCCATTTCAATATTACGGGCATCTACTGCCCGGATGAAGGCATTCTGAACTTTACCAAAGTGCTGCTGGAGCTTTTCACCATTGTAGATCTGAACGATGAACACAATTTTCTCGTACTGAGCGTCAAGGGAATTCAGGCGCACAATAATTTGCTCATCGTCACCATCACCGGCTCCGGTTCGGTTATCGCCCGTCAGCCAGATATTTCCTGACTTATGGCGAAGGCTGTTGAAAAAGATGATATCGCCATTCACAAGCGTTGGTTTACCATTTTCCACATTGCCGAGATCGGTCACCTTTCCGGCTGAATTACACAGGAAAGCGATCACATCAAGGTCGTATTCTTCTTCTTTTTTACCAAAGATCCCGCCGAGGAAACCTTTCTTTTCCTCATTAATATCCCAACCCAGGCCGATAGTAACGGACGAGAGATCGTATTCATTTTTTTTCAGGCTTACGCCCTGGCCTTTGCTCAGACTGACAGACATGACATCCCCTTAATTAATAAAATTATAAGACCACGTTTACTTCTGGCGGCGGCGGTGGCAGGTCTTCAAGACCGATCACTTCTTTTTTGCTGGACTCCACTTTCTGACTGCCTACCGAAATGCTCGCACTGACCCATTTAAAGAAAGCTTTAATCGTCGAACTGTCAGCTGTATCGAGCTGAACCACGATTTCAGTGATTTCTTTGAGGACGCTGGTATCGGCATCATGCCCGGCTGCACATGCCACAACAACGCCGGTTCTGGCCGCTTTAAAGTCATTCAGGCCTTTACGCCAGTCATCATTCGGACTTCCATCCGTCATCAGGAATACAAGGGGACGCCAGTCACCTTTAGTGTCAGCCGTCGTTTTCTGTACTTCTTTGGCAATGGAGCTGGCCGTGAGGGAAAGCGCTTCGCCAAGAGAGGTGGTGCCGCTGGCTGTTAGTGCTGGCATCTGGAAACTCAGGAGGTCTGTCAGGGGGACTGCCTGTCGGGCTGAAGAATCAAAGGTGATCACTGACACGTAAGCCGTTTCGAGTGCATACGGATCCTGTTTCAGCGTGGTAAGCAGCGTCTGAACGCCATTCTTAACCGCTTCGATAGGCTCTCCGTGCATAGAGCCGGACGTGTCGAGTAGCAGATATACGGGTAAGCGTCTCAAATGTAATTCCTTCTTAAGAGATCGGAAGAGGAGAGTAGTTTCAGGAAGAGGCCAGAGTTTGTAGATTTGATAAAACGGCACGACATCTGTCGGGTGGAGATTAAATACTCAGAAGCGGCATTAAAGAAATAAGTTAACCACCATTGAATTACCGACATGTGAATGGCCTCTTATCAGAGAAAAAAATTCAGACCGTACTGGAATATAAATTTCTGAAAAAAACTCCGGCAAAAATAAACTTTCTTATGTATGAAAATCATCATACATCACAGATCTGCATGAATGGAGTGTAAATCGCCCAAAGATTGATGTGTAGCACAAGAGGATGTCAAGACACCAGGTTTTGTAGGCAGAAAGGCGCTGCTGACATTGCGGGAGGAGAATAGATCAAAACTCCGTCACGCAGATACAGAGGTGAAATATGACAAAACCGGGGTTTTCACCCCGGTCTGAGATTTAGCGTCAGGACTTTTTAGCGCTGTATTCTTTTATCAGTTCATCAACGGAGTGCAGAGCCAGCTTCTCTACCGCTTCACTTCGGGTCGAGCCACTCAGCGCAGCCAGACGGTCAATTTTTCTTAAAATCCGCATGCGTAGCGATAATGACACGGCTGTTTTTTTATCCTTATCGAGTACGACCTTCCCTGTGGACTCACCGGTTTTCAGTTCAGCATTCTGTGCGAGCGCTTCATTCATCCGGCGAAGGGTCTTTTTATCCAGCTGGCCCGGATTAACGAGATGGTAGGAATGACCTGCCTTGCTGTATTTGATCTCCGCAGAATATGACTCGCGTAGCTCTTTGAGTGCCCGGGTTAATGTCGGCTCTGAGCATTCCAGACTGGTTATAATGTCGGCAGCGGAAACGGGCTTGCCGGTGCCCAGTAAGTTGGCAAGCTTAAAAATCCGGGCCTGTCTGGTATTTAATTGCATCGTAAGATTTAGCCTGCTTAAAGGGTTAGTGGTTCAATAGGCTGAAAAATGAAGGTACTGCTCATCTTTCGAATAACCGGGTGATCGCCTAACGCTTCAACCGGATCAATGTGTTCTAAGCCTGCAAAATTTACTGACGACATCTGGCTGCGACTGCATTTGCAGGACAGGATATACTCATCCTCCAGATAGCCGGTCCGCTTACTGACCCGTTGCGTAAAGCCTGACACAATCACGTTGTCGAACGGTAGCGTATGTAAAACGATACCGACCAGGCGGAACAAGCAGCCATGGACGTGGCGGGCATAGTTTTCGCGTACGGCTTTTTGCGTCATGGCTTTTTCCGTCAGCTCCGTGCCCCGGGCATTAACGCCGTAAATCTTATCAGGGAAATCTTCAATCTCAGCTAAATCAACATCCAGCAGGACTGCTGATAGCTCCGGCTTTACTTCAAATGCAACAAGCGTTTCACGCGGCCATTCAGTTTCTGCCAGCACACCCGCCAGGTATGATTCGAAAAACGCGGCGTCTGTCCGGAACTGCTGCCGGGCATCTGCCTGAGCCGTGGCGAGCCGTTTTTCATGTTCTTCAGCCTCAAACTTCCAGTTTGCATACTGTTCGGCCCAGGCCGTCCGTTGTTGCTGGTACCGGTGCTGTCGAAGGGTATTCTCACGCTCCACATCAATCAGCTCCTGCTGCCACCGGCGAAGATTTTCGGCGTGGCGCTCAGCTTTAGCTGATTCCGATTCAAACCATTTACCCAGAAAACTAATGCCTTCGCTCTCGGCAGGCTTTTCCGGCAATGCAAGATAGTCTGGCTTTTCTGGACGCACCGGTGCCGGAACCTGAAAAGGCGACGTTCTGTTATGCAGGTATACTGCTTCCAGCTCTGCCCAGCTGATGCCTGTTTTAGGATCCGGCGTCAGCTCGTGAATATTACGGATTGCGGTCACCGCTGACATGAGATCAGCGGCTTCCTCCTCAAGCGCCTGTCTGAGCCCCGGGTCGGTAGCCGTCCGGTTCCCACCTCCGGAACGCGCGGCCCGATCAAGCCGGGTACGGTAACTCAGCCCGGTACCGGGCAAGCCCAGATTGGCATAGGTCCCCCGGCTTCCAAAAGAAACGGAAGCACCTCTCGGCCCGACACTCAGGCTCGGTGCACCGTTACTCAGGTTGAGGCGAACACCAGGAATAATGTTGATCGACTTTCTGAATCTGAACCCCATTATGATTTCCTTAATGATGCTGGGTCACGGTAAGTAATCTGATTCCATCAGCGCTTTGCTCGTTCTGTAACCCATAAAAACGAGCTCTGTCCAGAATGCCAGCCGCCCAGCGGCGATGTGTGGCGGGTTCACACATTGCTCCCTGCGACTTAAACACGGCCTGGGTAGAGTTCAGGATCCGCAGAGCGTCAGAATGCTCACCCTGAGTGACCATCAGCGCGTTTTGAATGACCTCTATCTGACCCGGGTGAATGGCCGTTTTCCCAACAAGCCCATGTGCCATATCAAGAGCCAGCTCTCTGGCCATTACGGCATGATCGTCAATATGCTCACATACGGGCGCGGTCAGGGCAAAATCACGCGGGCCGAAGACCGAAACGAGCATTTTGATGACGTAGCCCATCGGGCTGTCATACAGCGTCAGGTCCCGGGGACGGCGAAGCGACACAACGTTCATAAGATCGTTGCCGCCGATTCGAAGCGCAATAATGCGGTCGTGGCAGGGATGTTCCACCAGACGGGTGGCCAGCTCCCGCATCTGAACCACGTCAAAGACGTCTTCTGTTTCCAGCGTTGGCATCATGCACAGGTGAGTCCCGCCCATGATATCCCACCATTCAGCTAACGAACTGAGGGTAAATTTCGGCAACACAAACCCGTCGACAGCGGAAAGATCATAATGCGCTTTTAACCATCTGCCCATTTCGGCATGCCGGGGGCGAATGAACACCAGAGGCCAGTCATTTTTACCCAGGCTATGCATGCTGTTACTGAGCTCGTGCAGCAGGTGCTCCAGATTTTTGAGGGCGACGGGGATGTCTGCTTCACTGACAGCATCCTCCAGGCAAATCACCAGAGAGCGCAAACCCGGGATTTTCCCGTGCAGGACGGCATCAGCAATATCTTCCCGTGTTGCAGGCATGTATAGCGTGGCTCCCAGATTCCAGGGAGAAAGACGATTTTTCATCAAAGTACCTTCTTGATAATGGTTACAGCCCGATACTGGCCGAGGGTTCCCCCCATTTCTGTAACAACTATTCCCTTTTCACGAGCAAGCCCTACAAGCAAGGCAACGTCCGGGTCGTCAATAGAACGCACAAATACATGGTCCGGTACCCGACGTAATACAGCCCGGGTTGCTTCAGCAATACCGGGTTTTATACGATTGACGCTGTCCACTTTAAATTCATCGGCCAGGAACGCGATAACGTCGCGACTTGTCTGCCATAAGATCCGGGCTGACTCCGTATTCCAGCTCAGGGGAGCGAGGGATGACGGGGTTAACTTCTTACGGAAATGAGCGACGGTATCGACAAGCATCCGGCTGCATTCGAATTCACTGAGATGCTCGCAAACCATGCACCCGTGTAATCCTTCAGAGGACCACACTGACCGGGAGATCAGGCCTGACACCGGCGCACCCATGATGCCAAAAGGAATGAGCCAGTCATCATCACTGGCTGCAAGCCAGGAGCAGCCACAGGGATCGGCCAGGACAACCAGTCGCGGCTGCTCAGGATAGCCCGGGCGATCTTTCAGTGCGCGTACAAGCTCTCCGGTAATTGCGCCTTTACCTGTCCATCCGTCAACAAAGACAATACCGCTGGTACCATGCCGCTCTTCAATGACGTCGAGGGCTGCACCGTCAATTCCACGATCCCGGATAATGCTGATACCGTAATGCCATGAGGTTTTCCCCATGTCACGCAGGGCCTGGTGCAGCATAACGCCGAGCGGCACGCCAGCCCTGACAAGACTGGCCAGTACAATGGGCTCATCACCAAAGCGTTTGGCCAGAGCAATAGCGAGCTG
This sequence comes from Escherichia sp. XD33, assembly GCF_019375075.1. Classification (NCBI taxonomy): domain Bacteria; kingdom Pseudomonadati; phylum Pseudomonadota; class Gammaproteobacteria; order Enterobacterales; family Enterobacteriaceae; genus Escherichia; species Escherichia sp. XD33. Next base: position 15,420 of record NZ_JAENDM010000022.1, on the reverse strand, counting down.
TGTGACTTCTTTTGCAAGTCTCTCTGCGCCCCGATCCAGCGCCCGGTGAAACAAATCAAGATGCCATTGTGTTGGCGCTGGCTCCTGACTGAGCATGTCCGAATAATGTTTCTTCCCTGACTGAATCAGCTCTTCTTTTTGCTCAACCGGCGTCATCTCAATGACAACCGGCTTTAGCAGAAATTCCACGTCACCGGGCTGGTATGAGCCGGTAAATGTGTCATGTGGCTGCATTTTAATTTTCTCCAAAAATTCGCTGTGAAATGGCATCTGCAAACTGACTCTGACGCGGGATGCCAAACCAGCTGCACAGTTTCATAAAACGATGATCGCTCAGGCTGTCGCCCAGGCCAATTACGGGGAAGACTCCGCGTTCAGCCCGAAGTTTTTCAAGCAGCCATCTGACGGCCAGCCCTTTCTCAACCGGGGTGGGAAGCCAGGCCACGTTATTACTGTTGCGGTGGATGTAGAAGCCCTCGGTCGGAAACACCGTTTCTATCTCATCTGCAATGGCATTGAGCTCGTCAAGGCGGGTGCTGTCGCGGTGCTTCATCACCATATAAACCGCCGTTTCACCGTATTCGAAGTTCAGCCTTGCCCAGGCATTGATCCCTTTTGCGTCCATCATTTCAGTGATCAGACGCTGCATCGATGTCAGCTTTTCCTGGTAGGGAGCCAGCTGGCCAAGCATATGGGCCTTCCACTCCTCGTCGGGTTTGCCTTCAGGCGTGAGAATGACGGCCCCGTGCGTGGTGATTGCCCAGGAGTGGAAAGGGATCCGGACGCGGCTGATTTCTTCAGTTCCCCGGGCGGTAACAGGTATGAGTTCAGCCTGCTCCAGGAGCCAGTCCACCAACATGGACTGTTCTTCCGTCATAAAGCTTCGTGGATTCAGGGTGCGATCAACGGCACCGGTACGGAATGGCTCCAGGGCCAGCTCGTCCACCATTTTACGACGGGTCTGAAAGAGCGTGTCGTCAAGGTCGCTCAGAACAACGGGTTTATTCATAGGTAACAATCTCCACGACGGGCGCAACCTCAGCCAGGGCTTTAAGAAGCTGCGTGTCAATACTTTCTGCGGGTGTCTCAGTACACACAAGAATACGGTCAAACTGCTGGTGGGCGACGTTATAGACAAAATTGGGGATGCCCAGCCCGTAGTTATCCGTAAAGGAAATGGCGGACTCAATGGCATAACCAACGGCGATAGGGGAGCGGGTGGTCGAACCATAAAGTGCCTGTGCTCCGGCAGCTTCGAGCCGTTCAGCAAGCAGGAACGGCTCCCAGACGAATTCCCCGGTCCCGAGAACCAGAATACGTTCCCCCTTGCGGACGGAGACCTCATGGCCGAGATCGGCCGCAGGTGCGAGCATCCCCAGTCGACCCCAGGACTGTTTTCCCAGGATGTCCCATTCTCCGCGTGAAGTTACGTTGACTTTCGGCATGTCCGGGACAGGTGCATCAGGTAATGGGGTCCATCCCCACTGACCGCTTACAAGCGAAACCGAAGTGACGGGCAAGGATGTGCGCTCCGACAGGGCGTTGCTACTCCAGTCGGTAAGCGTAACGGCGATAACCTGTTCAATATGTTGAAGCTTGCCGGTATTACGCAGGGCAGAAAGCAGGTTAATAAAGGTATTACCGGTGGTTGCCTCGTCATCAATCAAAACCAGCGTTCGTGCGTTGGTAACACGACGTCTTTTCTCTTCATCATCTGGCAGATAGATCAGATGATCGGTGGCGTGGCTGTGTTCTTCCTTGAACTCGCAAAGTAACGTGCCATCAACCGGGTGACGGGTAGAGGTCAGATAGACAGATTCACGATGCTGGTGGCGCACTTCATCAAACACACCGGCCCCTAGCCCAACGGCGGTTTCAGCCATACCGATAAAAAGTACGGGCCCTGTCAGCGTTGCGGGGAACTGGCTGGCAAGCTGTCTGTAGGCCTGCCGCATGACTGAGGGTGGCACGGGAATGTGCCTGCCGAGTACTTTGCTGACAAACAGAAAGGCGCGTTTCGGGTTACGTCTTTCAGCGATATCAAACAGGTCATCGAGCGAAACATCACCCTGGTCGCGGGTTACCTGTATCGTACCGCATGAGAGGGTACGGCGATAAATCATATCTTCGAGGGTATCAGACATAAACACGCCTTAATTCAGATGGTTAGAGAGTGATTCCGGGTAAACGATGACATCTGTGATGGATCTCACTGCAACCGGAGAAAAGGTATTTCTGGCGCTCTGGATCACCGCATCTTCAGACATCAGACCGAGCTTAAAGGCAGCAAACAACCCGGGAAGGTTCACCCCGCTGTGAAGGGTATAACCCACCCCGCCTGACGGACGCATGTTGGTTTCAAGCAGCACCGGGTTGCCATTCACATCGTTTCGCGTCTGAACATTCACCAGCCCGTCGGCCTTCATAACCCGGGCGCAGTCACAAGCCAGTTCCCAGGCGCTTCCTTCGTTTACCAGATACTGGATAGCCCCTTCCTTACGGCGTCCCACGGCTGCGAGTATTTCGCCCTTATCCGCGAGGATATCGACGGAAAATTCCGGGCCTGGCAGGTACGGCATCAAAACAAGGGGTTTAAACGACTCAGAAGCCGATGCTGCTGCAATATACTGTTGCGGACTGACCAGACGATGTTCGGGATGATTAAAGACGGCCATGGGCGAAGCACTGTCATCAAAGCGCCAGAATCCCATGCCATAGATACCCGTCACCGGCTTCACGCATACCGGGCTGTCCGAGAACGGCGGGGCCGCGAGGTGCGTCTTTAATTCTGCCAGCGTATTCACCCGCCAGGACGGTACGACCGGGAGCCCGTTTTGCTCCATAAACTGAGCAAAAGTAACTTTTTCGTCAGCCAGAGTTAACCAGTCGACGCCTGTTGCACCGGTAGTAAGGGTGGCTCCGGTCGATTCAATGGCTGAACGGTGTTCTTCAAACCACTGGCTGTTACGGCCAGTATGAATATGGTGGATGCCGTAGGTCTGAATGGTTTCCTGAATAAACTGAAGACGTTTTTGAGGATCTTCAGGTTCAGTCAAAGAATAATCGGCAACGGAAAGAATTTCATGTCTTTCGTTACGGTGGGAGGCAAATACGGTAATAGCAAAATTATTTTTTTGTGCAAATGATTTTACCCCCTGAATAATATCTCGCTGGGAGGACAAACCTTCCATAAACCAAATTTTCTTGTTCATTTTTTTTAATTATCCGGAACGCCATGCAAATTTATGATTGAGAAGTGAGTCTATGAGTGTCTACGCTACATGTCAATCATAATATGATTAATAACTTCAGTGGTTATGGAGTGCGTCAGTGTTTTTTTAGTACCTTATAACGTATTGATATTTAAATTAAAAATAGAAAAATGAACACCATGAAAAGGATTTATTTTTGTGTTTTTGAAGAAAACTACCAAAATTTCCCTTGTCAGAGAACTTCATCATGATATGATTTTCTTCGTCAGTTACTAAATATACCTTTGATTGTCTCGGTCATTACCATTTTAAGGAATAAAACATGGTTTCATTAGTTAAGAACCAGACGGTATCACTCAGCAAAGAATCATCTGCATTAAGCCAGCTTCATTTCGGTCTCGGTTGGGATCCGGTTAAGAAAAAAGGTCTTCTTGGAGGATTGTTTGGAGGCAACGACTCAATCGATCTCGATGCTGGCTGCGTATTAATGGACAGCACCGGTAAAACAATTGACACCATCTGGTTCCGCAAACTGGAATCCACCTGCGGCGCTGTTGTGCACAGTGGCGATAACCTGACCGGTGAGGGTGACGGTGACGATGAGGTGATTAAGGTCAACCTCTCCCGACTGCCTGCAAACGTTGAATACCTGGCGTTTACGGTAAACAGCTTCCGTGGTCAGTCGTTCAATGACGTCGAAAACGCGTTCTGCCGCGTTGTCGATCAAACCGGCAAAGAGCTGGCTCGCTACAAGCTGACTGAGCAGGGCTCACATACCGGGATCGTTATTTCTTCGCTGCGCCGTAATAACGGCAACTGGGACTTTACCGCCCTTGGCCATGCCTGTCGCGGCCGCACAATTGACGATATGCACTCCGATATCGTTTCAGCGGTTATTCGCTAATGAACCTGACGCCGGGGGGCAATGCCCCCGTTCCAGCCCAGGAGTTGCGGGTCCGGATCACCTCGGGCGGCCAGGTGGATGCTTCGGCGTTTCGCCTGTATGCCGACGGGAAGGTGCAGGGTGATGCGGACATGGTGTTTTATGGTCAGCCACGTAACGATGATGGTACCGTCAGCCTGGTCAGTGAAGGCCAGTACTCAACCTTTACTGTCGCGCTCAACCGGCTGAAACCTGATGTCCAGAAAATTGCGTTCACCGTGACCTGTGACGGTGGGCAGACGGTGTCCGGTCTTCGTAATCTTTCCATCGACGTGGAGCAAGGGGCTACCGGCCTGGTTAGCGGCAGTGTCGAACTGAGCGGCCGTCAGGAAGCAGCCTTAATTCTGGGTGAATTTTACCGTCGTAATAATGACTGGAAATTCCGCTTCGTTGCGCAGGGGTTCAACGGTGGACTTAAACCGCTGGCAGAGCATTTCGGCGTAAATATTGCCGACGAACCGGCTCCCGCAGCCCCGACTCCTCCGGTTGTAACCCCTCCGCCAGTTGAGACAAAAATCAGCCTGAGCAAGGTATCGCTGACAAAAGAGAAGCCTGCAATCAGCCTGACCAAACGGGATAACTTCGGTGAAATCCGGATCAACCTGAACTGGCACCGGGGCAGCGGCAAATCAGGCTTTGCAGGCATGTTCGGCTCCAAAGGAATCGACCTGGATCTGGGGGCCTTTGTTGAGCTTCAGGACGGGTATAAATCGGTCATTCAGGCGCTCGGTAATGCATTCGGTAATTATCGGGATGAACCGTATGTTCAGCTCAAGGGCGATGACCGTACGGGTGATGTATCAGACGGCGAGTGGCTGCATATCAATGGACGTGAATGGAAGCATATCCGCGAAGTGCTGATTTACGCCTTTATTTATGAAGGTGTTCCCAGCTGGGACAAGACTGATGGTGTGGTCACCATTCATGTGCCGGATCAACCGCCCATTGAGACCCGCCTGACCGAAGGTGAAAACCGTCGCACATTGTGCGCCATTGCCAGACTCGTAAACGAAAACGGCGCAATTAAAGTCGAGCGAATTAACCAGTACTTCAAAGGCCAGGACGAAATGGACCGGGCATTTGGCTGGGGATTTCGCTGGAGCGCCGGTTCTAAATAACACAGCAACAAAGGAAACAGGTATGAGCTTTTTCGACAAAGTTAAAGGTGCCATTAACTCAGGCCGTGACGAACTGACCCGCCAGGTTGGCCGTTTCAAAAACAAAAAATTCATGCAGGGCACCGTTGCTGTATGTGCCCGTATTGCCGTATCGAGTGACGGCGTAAGTTCGGAAGAAAAGCAGAAAATGATGGGCTTTCTGCGCTCTTCAGAAGAGCTGAAGGTCTTCGATACCAATGAGGTGATTGAGTTCTTCAATAAACTGGTTTCAAGCTTCGATTTCGATGTTGAAATCGGCAAGGGCGAAACCATGAAATACATCCTGGCGCTGAAAGATCAGCCTGAGGCCGCTCAGCTGGCCTTACGTGTTGGTATTGCCGTTGCGAAAAGTGACGGTAACTTCGATCAGGACGAGAAACTGGCCTCCCGCGAGATCGCTATCGCGTTGGGCTTCGACCCGGCTGAATTTGGCCTCTGATCCACATCCCTAAGGGTAAAATATGGTTTCCACACACATCGGCTTCCCGACTGAAACGGTCATTGTTTTTATTGCGCTTTCAGTCGGTGCCATCTTTATTGACCTGTTTATGCACCGTGATGACAAGCCTATCTCGCTGAAGAGTGCGGCGCTCTGGTCCGTATTCTGGGTTGTGGTTGCGATGGCATTTGCCGGTTTCCTCTATATCCACCACGGTGCTGAGGTTGCCAGTCTGTTTGTCACGGGTTATGCGCTGGAGAAAGTGCTGTCGGTCGATAACCTGTTCGTCATGATGGCCATCTTCTCCTGGTTCGCCGTTCCGGATCGTTATCGCCACCGTGTTCTCTACTGGGGGATCATTGGTGCCATTGTCTTCAGGGGCATCTTTGTCGCCATCGGTACGAGCCTGCTGAGTCTGGGGCCGTACGTTGAAGTTGTCTTCGCTATTATCGTTGCCTGGACAGCGGTCATGATGCTTAAAAGCGGTGATGACGATGATGAAATTGAGGATTACTCCCAGCATCTGGCTTACCGCATGGTTAAACGCTTCTTCCCTATCTGGCCGAAGCTCAGAGGGCATGCCTTCCTGCTTAACCAGAAGGAAGTGGATGCTGAACTGGCGAAACCAGAAAACAGCGATGTCACCATTGGCCGTGGTAAAAAAGCGGCGCTGTATGCGACCCCGCTGTTCCTGTGTGTAGCTGTGGTTGAACTCTCGGACGTAATGTTCGCGTTTGACTCGGTACCGGCAATCATTGCCGTCAGTCGTGAACCGCTTATCGTCTATAGTGCCATGATGTTTGCTATCCTGGGCCTGCGTACTCTGTACTTTGTCCTTGAGGCACTGAAACAGTACCTGGTTCATCTGGAGAAGGCCGTTATCGTGCTGCTGTTCTTCATCGCGGCAAAACTCGGCCTGAATGCGACCGATCACATCTGGCATCATGGTTACAGCATCGCGGCAACAACCAGCCTGTATGTTGTACTGGGTGTACTGGCGCTGGGCATTCTCGCAAGCGTCATGTTCCCGGGCAAACCTGAATCTGAGGAAAAGGGGAGTTAATCCCCTTAAGTGTTAACCTGAACAATTACTAATCGAAGAGGTTATTTTATGAGTGTTTCTCTTTCCAAAGGCGGGAACGTCTCCCTGAGTAAAGCAGCTCCGTCAATGAAAAACGTCCTGGTGGGCCTTGGCTGGGATGCGCGTTCAACAGACGGTCAGGACTTTGACCTGGATGCTTCAGCGTTCCTGCTGGCCTCAAACGGCAAAGTGCGCGGCGATTCAGATTTCATCTTCTATAACAACCTGACGTCATCTGACGGTTCCGTAACCCATACCGGTGATAACCGTACCGGTGAAGGTGATGGTGATGATGAATCGCTGAAAATTAAACTGGACGCCGTCCCGTCTGATGTTGACAAGATCATCTTCGTTGTCACTATCCATGATGCTCAGGCTCGTCGCCAGAGCTTTGGTCAGGTATCCGGTGCGTTTATTCGCCTGGTCAATGACGATAACCAGACTGAAGTCGCTCGCTACGATCTGACCGAAGATGCGTCCACTGAGACTGCCATGCTGTTCGGCGAGCTGTATCGCCACAATGGTGAGTGGAAATTCCGCGCAGTGGGCCAGGGTTATGCTGGTGGTCTGGCATCTGTATGTGCTCAGTACGGCATTAACGCGTCCTGATCGAAAAGTAACTTTTCACCCGGGGCTGTTAATGCAGCCCTCATTCAACTGTTTGCAGGAGCTAAAAATGGCAGTTTCTCTCGTAAAAGGCGGCAACGTATCTCTGACCAAAGAAGCACCAACCATGAATATCGCTATGGTTGGCCTCGGCTGGGATGCCCGTGTAACTGACGGTCAGGCTTTTGACCTGGACGCTTCCGTGTTCGCAGTAGGCGAAGACGGTAAAGTGCTGTCAGATGCGCATTTCATTTTCTTCAATAACAAAACCAGCCCTGATGGCGCGGTAGAGCACCAGGGCGACAACCGTACCGGTGAAGGCGACGGTGACGATGAGCAGGTCAAAATCGATCTGACCAAAGTCTCAGCAGATATCAAAAAACTGGTGTTTGCCGTTACCATCTATGATGCAGAAGCGCGTAAACAAAACTTCGGCATGGTGAGCAACAGCTTCATACGCGTTTACAACAACGACAACGGCACGGAAATTGCCCGTTTCGATCTGTCTGAAGATGCCTCAACCGAAACCGCTATGGTCTTCGGTGAACTGTATCGTCATGGCGCTGAGTGGAAGTTTAAAGCTGTCGGTCAGGGCTTTGCCGGTGGCCTGGCGGCTCTTGCCTCCCAGCACGGCGTTAACATCTAAAACAACGCTGAATCATACCCCGGCAATGCCGGGGTTTTTTTTGGTTGCGATCCGCTTTCAGGAGGGAGTAGTAGAAAGGGGACTGGAAATTTCAGAAAGCAGGTCATGTTAATTCAGACCTGAGCCTTTTAAAGGCAGGAAACGGATTTATCTCTGGTTGCTGGTTAAAGCCGGTATTCCGTGCCTTTTATCAACAGAATGCCCCTCTGATATATGTTACTTTTGCGGTTTATGAAGGAACGGGATCTGGAACATAAGATACCCGGTCAATCAAAATTCCAGTTCAACAGGTATAGAAACTTCAGCGTGATGAAATATGGTGTCACACCATATATACGCCTCACCAGAAATCCAGCGTCCTGAACTAAGCCTGGGGAACATATATAAGCGCTGCGCTTTAAAAATAATCAAAAATCAGGAGAGTTAATGTGAATCTACAATCCGGACAAAACATACCGCTTCAGCAATCTGCGATCAGGCTGAATCTTCAGTACCCTGCCAAATCCGGCTTTAAAGGCGAACCCGATACCTGCCTCTTCCTGCTTAATGCTCAGGGAAAGGTAACCGGCGATTCTGACTTTATCTTTTATAATAATCTGTCTTCTCCTGAAGGGGCAGTAAAGCTCGTTACCGGTTCTCAGCAGTCCAGCATTGAGATAGCACTGGATCGTGTTCCGGCGAACGTCAGTAAGATTGCGATCACCGTTGTCATTGATGGTGAAGATACTATCAGTGGGCTCAGTTTATTGAGCATTCAGGCTCCTGGTATCGCTGATTTTCAGGCTGAGACTCAGGGCCGCAGTGAGAAAGCAATCATCCTGGGTGAAGTATATCGGCACAATGGCGCCTGGAAGCTTCGTGCGCTCGGGCAGGGTTTCAACGGTGGTCTTGAGCCTCTGGCCATTAGCTTTGGCGTTGATGTCGCACAGCCAGCTCCGCAGCCAGCAAAGCCTGCTCGTATCAGTCTGGAAAAGAAACTTGAAACCAGATCTCCGCGCCTCGTAAGCCTCGCTAAAAAAGCCTCGGTCAGTCTCACTAAAAATAAACTGGACACCCTTGAGGCAGCGGTTGCATTTGTACTTGACGCATCCGGCTCAATGAGTGGCCAGTTCAGTAAGGGCAACGTTCAGTCTGTGCTGGACCGCATCGCCGTTCTTGCCGCCCAGTTCGACGACGACGGTGAAATGGATGTCTGGGGATTTGGAGAGAAGCACAAGAAGTATCCAAACGTCACACTGGACAACCTGGACACATATATTCAGTCCATTCGCGGGTCTGGAAAGCGTTCAGCCTGGGAGAACCTGCCGGGACTTGGTGGGACAAACAATGAGCCCCCTGTGATGGAAGAAATTGTCGACTACTTTAAGGACTCGAAAATCCCGGTATATGTTGTATTTATTACCGATGGCGGGATCAGCAAGACCCGGGCGATTAAAGATGCAATCCGGCGTTCTGCCAACTACCCCATCTTCTGGAAGTTTGTCGGCCTGGGTGGTTCAAGCTACGGTATCCTCAAAAATCTGGATGACTTTACTGACCGCCGGGTTGATAACACCCACTTCTTTGCCATGGATGATTTCGGTTCGATCAGCGATGAAAAGTTATATGATAATTTACTGGAAGAATTCAGACCGTGGATCGATGAAACAAAAAGGTTAGGCATCCTGTAATACGCACAGTTTTCGCATGGTTAAAGGAGCTCTACAGCAGCTTAATACTGTAGAGCCTTTGTTCACTGGAAATCGTACAGGGAGGAGCATATGGACCGCATCAAGTACCTGAAATGGATAGCTGAAGAATCACCAACTGATGATGAAATCGACAACTACGATAGTATCATTAGTCGGGGCGCAGAAAGGGCCGAGAAGGTTCAGTTGTCTTTAAGACGTTAATATACGGGAGTTTAAATGTTCGCAGAAATCAAAGATAATTATTCGTTAGGTGGATAAAGAAAGGTTGCCATTACCAGCTTTCGACGAGTCGAAAATAAAAACCTTATTTATAGTGACAGGGAGTATGAGCTGACGCTTGCCAATGGAACAATAATTAAAAATGTACTTAGAAAAGAAGAGTGGGAACTGTTAGAAAGCAATTCAATTAAGGTTATATTATAACGAAAATATATTTACAGTTTTGGATAGGTTTCAAACGAGTCCGGACATTTGTACCTGAAGTATCTGACATTACAGTTAAGTGACGATTATGTCAGCACGTCTGTTGCTGGCAGCTTAGCTATCGGTCTAAAAGCTGATCCATTAATAATTCTTCGTAAAGCCCAGAGGTATCGGGCTTTATTACAATATCCGTTATTTCGAAGCGTTCAAGTACAAATTGCAGATATTCCGGAGTAACGTAGTAGGGATCAGGTTCAGCCAGATTAGTATAGAGTGGGTCTTCTGCTGCATTAATGTCATAATCAATGCACATATGAAACCACTGCAAAGGTGGATCCCAGCCTAACATCACCTGAACAATTCCCTGATTGCTTTTCACCTCATACCAGTGCTGGCTCATACTTAGTCCTTAAGAAAATTTGTCATCGGAAAATAACACGAAGCCTGCATCATCGAGGCGCATAACCTTCTTCCCTTAACGCCTGTTGTAATTTATCAACTGCGCTTTTCATTACCCAGGCTTCTTCGTCACTCACAGCACAACCACGTAGATCGCTCCAGCTCAGACGTTTAACAAATTGAGCAAGGGCCATAGTTTCGTTCTCATCAAGCCGCAAACTCAGTGTCTCAATACCTTCCACTATCTAACCTCCCTTATAATGAAAAATGGCGCTTTACTTCTGACCAGATGCCGAAGCCTTGAATGCAGCCGGAACTGTCGTTGTTTCTACTTTACAGAAATGGAATTAAAAAGTGGTGATGCTGGGCACGTTTCTTTTCCAGCCGGGGTTTAAGCCAGAGCTGAAACTCATTCAACTTCTCAGCAGCCAAAACCGCTTCAACGGGGAAAACTTTATATTTACCCTGTTGCTGAGGTTCACCCAGCCATCGCCTGATGGCTCCGTCAGTCCATAAACGAGTCTCTTTTAGCCTAGTTACAGTGACCCATTTTCTGGACCATTCATCAAATTGTCGCTGGCGATCCCGATAACGTTGTTCTTCCTGCTGCCGAAGCCACTCGCGATCAACAGCAAATTTTCGGTATCCAACAAAGAGCCCTTGTACTTTGGCCATGTCATATTCCGGTTGCTTAGAGTTACTCATTCAACCAAAACCTAAACGTCGATACAAACTCTGTTTCATAACCAGGGTTTTATCCTTACCGCGACAGTAAGTAACAGGGGCTGCATAAACCGGTCATTTAGTCCGTTATGCAAAAATTATTGAGGATCCGGGCTGTTAAACTGTTCTTCCTCTTTCGCTTCCGGTGAAAAGGGGAGGTGTCACCCTGCGAGCCCGTGTAGTGAAAGGGATTCGTCGTAATACAGGCCAAAGGCTAACATGACCGCAAAGGACGCCCGGGCGACCGGATACCTGCCGGGTTGTGCGATGTAAAATCCGGAAGCAGTGATAACACAAACAGGCCCCTACAGAGTAAGGATTGTGATGGACGATAAAGAGCAGTTTACGAATCTTGTGGCAAAGCATGCCTCCGGACTCACCGAAGAGCAGCTGGCCGGGTACGATGCCTGTTCCCTGGATGGTGAATGCGTCACGCCTTCATACGAGGTTTTCCGGGGGTATCGTACCCGCCACACACTGGATGAATTTCTGGAGATGGCCATATCGCTGAATGCCATCCACCCGGATGAATATTTAACGGATATGCTGCTGAAGCCTCATGAGGTGATCGGCGCTCTGGCCGATGAAGGCGACCAGCTGAACAACGCCACCCCGGTTTATTTCTTTCCGGATACCGGCGTCTATGCAGCGGCCGTTAGTGAAACCCGGGTGCTCGATGCCTGGCTTTGCTGGCCATGCTACCCGGCGAACTGGTAACGCGGCCGTTGGAATTGCACCGGCCGGATACGAATTTAACCGACCCCGTGGCGGGAAGGCTATCAGAGTTGCATGTCCTCATCCCTCAAGCCCCCTGCCAGGCCCCAACGTGCTGTCAGGCTTCGCCTGATTCCCGATCTGCGCCGATACTTCAGCCGATAACTTTTTGTTTTCTTTTTATTTTCTTCCCATTTCCTCAAAAATCGCGGGCGGCGTGGACAGGGCACCATTGCCGCATGTGGGGTCTTAATAAGGGCAGGGTGGTCAGTTTTGCTCGATGCCAGGGGTAGGCCCTCCCCTTCATGGGATGAGGACATGCAAGTAAGCTAACTATCTGAAATGACGAAGGTTAATTTGGTGAATGTCGCTTCATATTAATGTTGTGTCACTTATGATCGTATGTAGCTGGTTGCAAAGAGGAGCGATGAGACAATAAAGTTGTATCGCTAACAAGATTTATGCTGCCACATAGTAACAGCCTAAAAGTTGTACGCCCTATTTAACAGCTTTTAGGCTGTTAATTTGATATTACAGCTTTTAGGGTGTATGTTTAGGAAACAGCCTGCAAGGTGTATCAGAGGAAACTACTGAGGCCAGCTTATGATCAATAATGATTACCCGTTAAACACGCTCAACCAGCTGCGTCCCTTGCTCATTGGTTTTCGCAAGGCGAATGGCCTGACGCAAAAAGACCTGTCCGAAAGGTTAGGCGTCACTCAACAGACATACTCACGTCTGGAAGCCAACCCTGCCAGTGCGAGCATTGAACGGCTATTCAAGGTGTTTTCCATCCTGGGCGTAAAAATCAGCTTCTCCTCGGCAACCACCTCTTCAGAGAGGAAGCAGACGGAAGAAATGCTTAAATCAAACTCACCTGCACGACAGGAGGATTGGTAACGATATGAGCCGGAAACAGCAACGTCTGGTAATTTGGATGAACGGCATCAAAGTCGGGTACTGGGAAAAAAGCAAAGGGGTAGACAGCTTAGAATACCTTCCTGAATGGGTTGCTGACGAACAGGGAAGGCCGCTGTCATTGTCCCTTCCTTTTACTCCCGGGAACCAGGTCTGGCGTGGAAATGTGGTACGTGACTATTTTGATAATTTACTGCCGGACAGCGAAGGCATACGCAGACGTCTGGCAATGCGTTACAAGGCCGATAGCCTGGAGCCTTTTGATCTGCTGACGGAGCTGGGAAAAGACTGCGTGGGCGCGATACAGCTGCTTCATGACGGAGATGAACCCACTGATTTATATTCCGTGAAGTATCACCCGCTTACTGAATCAGAAATTGCGGCAACTTTGCGTAATACCACGGAGACATTGCTACCGGGCAGGCCAGAAGATAACGACGACTTACGTTTATCTATTGCCGGTGCTCAGGAGAAAACAGCCCTACTGTGGCATGAAGATCGGTGGTGTATGCCGGAGGGTAATACACCAACGACGCATATATTCAAGCTACCGCTCGGACTTGTGGGGAACATGAAAGCCGACATGAGCTCGTCGGTTGAAAATGAATGGCTCTGCTCGGTACTTCTCGGCCAGTACGGGCTCCCCGTGGCAAGAACGCAGATTGCTCACTTTGAAGATCAGAAAGCGCTGGTGGTAGAACGTTTTGACCGAAAATGGTCAGGAGACGGACAATGGATCATTCGTTTACCCCAGGAGGATATGTGTCAGGCCCTGGGCGTTTCGCCATTACGAAAATATCAGGCGGACGGCGGGCCAGGTATATCGGAAATTATGGAGGTTCTGAGTAATTCAGACCGTGCTGAGCGTGACAAAGCGCAGTTTTTTATGACGCAGATAATTTTCTGGATGATGGCCGCAACAGATGGCCACGCTAAAAATTTCAGTATTTCTATTGGGCCACAGGGACGTTATCACCTTACACCAAACTATGATGTGTTGTCGGCATGGCCGGTGATCGGTCATGGGAACAATCAGATATCCTGGCAGAAGTGCAAATTGGCGATGGCCGTACGTGGCAGTAGCAACTATTACCAGATATATCGAATACAACGACGCCACTGGATCAGGCATGGTGAGATAACCGGCCTGAGTAAACAGCAGACAGAGGCGATGATAGAGGAAATCATCGCCAGAACCCCAGGTGTCATTGAACGTGTTAGCGGGCTTCTTCCGGACCAGTTCCCCCAGCAGCTTGCGGAAAGTATTTTTGATGGAATGAGGCAGCAATGCAGGCGCCTGGCTGAGAAATGACAGCCGCAATTTATAGTGTGCATGTTTTCAGAATAGCTGATGTAAGCGTGAGGATTCAGTATGACTGAAGAACAAAAAAGAATAGAGCGGGCTATTGAGTTGGCTTGTCGTTACGGCGGAACCGATGAAATGCATCATCTGCAATGGGTCGTGGATCAGATGGTAAGAGAACTTGCTGGAGAACGTTATGCACAGATTGTAGCTGATGCCACCAGCGGAGAAGATGGGCCTGATACTTACAAATGGAGTGTTGGGATCGCGCCTTAACAGCTGTCGGTCTGGGGGTGAAAACGTATTCTTCATTCAGCGAATTCCCAGGCTTCACATTAAGACTAAAGCGGCGGCCGCAGTAACGTAAGAGAAAATAAATGGCTATTTTAGCAATCATTGCAGTTATCGCCCTGGGTGGGTTCGCCTACGGATTTATTAAAACCCGTGAGCTGAGCGCTTTGCGTAAAGAAATGAAACTATACGTGGATCGCATGGAAGCGGCGGAGCTGGACTTACACGCAATCAGAAGTGTAGCGGAGCACCGGTTGCACGGTGCAGGTAAACAGTTTGCCGACCTTTACAGCCGTATCGACGGTGCAACTGTGACGCTGACACCCGAAGATCAGCTGTTACTGGCAACGATGCCATTTAATATTCAGGATGTAGAAGACATCGTAAACGAGCGCGGTCCAAAGACAATTAGCGGCCGTCCATTCTGGGAAGTTGAGCCAGGCCCGCATGATTATGAATATGGCCCGCAATATCCGTATTTCCCAGACCAGCGCTAGGAAGAGATCAAGATGAGAGAGCCAAGACCACGCCATACCTTGCAGGTCATTCGTGTACCTTCTCTGGAGGTTCAGGACCTGGGGCTGACCAGCTTTGATAGCTGGCTTGACGAGCACGGGTATGACAAAACGAATGCCAGAAATAACCGTACCATCTGGGCGAGAGAAGGCGGATGGCATCTGAAACGTTGCAGAAATCTTGAAACTGGCACGGACGATTTCTGGTTTATCGCTTTCGATGGTAAAGGCGGGAAGATTGGCACTGTTGCAAAGTTAGCGATGAGGCAGCCTTTTGTCTTATTCAAAGGCCTTACATTTCAAAAACTCTGCTTACCAGGCGCATTTCGCCCAGGGGATCACCATAATAAAATGCTGAG